>CAIQWF010000103.1 GCA_903875455.1 uncultured Pseudomonadota bacterium | reverse complement strand
TTCGAGATTTTTATTTTTTTTCACCTCTCGACCTTTTATTTGTTCGAGGGGCTCTTTAAGCTGACTTTCAGAGGCAATGCAAATATTAAAACTGCCAAGTTGCTGCATTTTTTCCTCCGGCCAGGTGGTGAACTCACTCAAATGGATAAGATAAGCCGCCTTAAGCTGGTTTTCATCAACCACTGTAGCATCTACATTTTTAGCACTAATCATCAAAAAACAGCTGATGATTAACATAGTTAAATGTAGACGGGCAGAAATCATGGTCATGGTGAGGAATAAATTATCCTGTGATGAGTATTGAATTTAGAAAAAGGAATCCATCGAAAACCTCATTTTTCGGGTATTCGCAAACTTGTAAGGGAGCAAAAATGAGTGTACTCACTCTCTTTTAGCTTAAACTTAGAATTGATAGGGATAGTACAAAAGAAAGCTGCTTTGTTCAATAGCAGCCACTAGTTTTAATTGCTAGGGGGGGAGAGTGCCGACAGCTATTTTAAATCTTGGCAACATTTAGTCACAGAATCAATAACTCCGCCAGTGATTGCAAATAACATACTTGCCAAGATTTGAGAGTGACTATCAAGGTCGGTAAATTCGGTTTTCTCGAAGTTATTCCAAAAATAACAGGCAATCATAAAAAGGTTCCGCATTGAAAAAAAATAATTAGCTACCATGCTAGGGATAACTTAACTTTTACCAACAGGTTTATTTTATGAGAATGGATAAATTAACCAGCAAATTTCAGGAAGCTTTAGCCGATGCGCAAAGTTTGGCGTTGGGTAAAGACCATCAGTTTATCGCTCCAGCCCATTTAATGGTGGCCTTGCTGAATCAGGAAGGCGGTACAATTCGACCTTTATTGCAGCAGACAGGTTGCAATCTTAATCAACTGCGCAGTGCGTTAAATGAGGATCTGAGCCGAATCGCCACCGTTAGCGGCACCGGTGGTGATGTGGCGTTATCTAATGAATTGCAACGATTGCTAAATTTAACTGACAAATTGGCGCAAAAACGCGGTGATTCCTTTATTTCCAGTGAATTGTTTTTACTCGCCATATTTGAAAGTAAGGACACGTTACAGGATTTACTAAAAAAAACCGGCGTAACTAAACAAGCTTTGGAAAGAACAATTGAAGCAATGCGCGGCGGAGATTCAGTGAATGATGCCAATGCTGAAGACCAGCGTCAGGCTTTGAAAAAATACACCATTAATCTGACTGAACGGGCGGAGCAAGGCAAACTTGACCCAGTGATTGGCCGTGATGACGAAATTCGCCGTACCATTCAGGTGTTGCAACGCCGCACCAAAAATAATCCCGTTTTGATTGGTGAACCGGGAGTTGGTAAAACCGCGATTGTCGAAGGTTTGGCGCAACGGATTATTAACGGTGAAGTACCGGAAGGTTTAAAAAACAAGCAATTATTGGCTTTGGATATGGCGGCGTTAATTGCCGGGGCAAAATTTCGCGGTGAATTTGAAGAACGCTTAAAAGCAGTGCTAAACGATTTAGCGAAACAGGAAGGGCAAATTATTCTGTTCATCGACGAACTGCATACCATGGTCGGCGCAGGTAAAGCTGAAGGAGCGATGGATGCCGGCAATATGCTGAAACCGGCTCTGGCGCGGGGCGAATTACACTGTGTCGGTGCGACCACTTTGGATGAATACCGCAAATATGTAGAAAAAGATGCGGCGTTGGAACGGCGGTTTCAAAAAGTCTTGGTCGATGAACCCTCTGTTGAAGACACCATTGCGATTTTGCGCGGCCTGAAAGAGCGTTACGAAGTCCATCACGGCGTGGATATTACTGACCCTGCGATTGTGTCGGCAGCGATGTTATCGCACCGTTATATTGCTGACCGGCAGTTACCGGATAAAGCCATTGATTTGATTGATGAAGCGGCCAGCCGGATTCGGATGGAAATTGATTCCAAACCGGAAGTAATGGATAAACTGGAACGACGGTTGATTCAGCTGAAAATTGAGCAGGTAGCGTTAAAAAATGAAGCCGATGCCGCCTCTAAAAAGCGCCTGGACACACTGGAAACTGAAATCGCCACGCTGGAAAAAGAATATTCTGATTTGGACGAAGTCTGGAAGGCGGAAAAGGTCGCCCTGCAAGGCTCAGCCAGCATTAAGGAACAACTGGAAAAAGCCAAGCTGGATTTGGAAGTCGCCAGCCGTGCCAGTGATTTGGCCAGAATGTCCGAGTTGCAATACGGCATTATTCCGAAACTGGAAAAAGAGTTGCACGTTGCCGACAGTGCCGAAACTCAAGCGATGAAACTGTTGCGCAACAAAGTCACCGAGGAAGAAATCGCCGAAGTGGTGTCAAAATGGACTGGCATTCCGGTTTCCAAAATGATGGAAGGCGAACGCGATAAGTTATTGCGGATGGAAGAGGAATTGCGGCAACGAGTCGTCGGTCAAAATGAAGCCTTAAAAGCGGTCAGCAACGCAATTCGCCGTTCCCGTGCCGGACTTTCCGACCCGAACCGTCCGAATGGTTCTTTCCTGTTTTTAGGCCCTACCGGTGTCGGCAAAACCGAGCTGTGTAAAGCGTTGGCGGAATTTCTGTTTGATACCGATGAAGCCATGGTGCGGGTGGATATGTCCGAATTTATGGAAAAACATTCGGTTGCGCGGCTGATTGGTGCGCCTCCGGGCTATGTCGGTTATGAAGAAGGCGGCTATTTAACCGAACTGGTACGGCGTAAACCTTATTCGGTGATTTTGCTGGACGAGATTGAAAAAGCCCATCCTGATGTTTTTAACGTTCTGCTGCAAGTGCTGGATGACGGACGCTTGACTGACGGCCAAGGCAGAACGGTGGACTTTAAAAACACCGTGATTGTGATGACATCCAATTTAGGCTCAACCTATATTCAGGATTTGGCGGGTGAAGAAAATTATCAGGTCATGAAAGCGCAAGTGATGGCGGTGGTTGCCGGGCATTTCCGTCCTGAGTTTTTAAACCGGATTGATGAAGCGGTAGTGTTTCATCCTCTGGCAAAAGAACAAATCCGGGCTATTGCCAAAATCCAACTTCAGCTGTTGCAAAAACGCTTGCAGGAAAAAGACATGCAGCTAGTGGTTTCTGATGCGGCGTTGGACAAACTGGGCGAGGCAGGATTTGATCCGGTTTACGGTGCCAGACCTTTAAAACGGGCGATTCAGCAGCAACTGGAAAATCCGTTGGCGCAGATGATTTTAGCGGGGCGATTTATAGCTGGAAACACAATTAATGTCGGGATAGAAAATAACAGTTTGAGTTTTTCCTAAGATACCCAAATCTTCCAGGTTTCCAAAACCTGGAAGATTTAACTTGGCCGGGCACAGGTGTAAATCACATCCACTTTATTGCCCGGCTCACTATAAACCAGGGAATGACAAAGCACATGCACCAAAAAAATTCCCCGGCCGCACAAAGCCATCTCATTTGGATGCTCTGATCTGTTCAAAACCTGATTGATGTCAAAACCATCACCACTATCCTCAATGGTAATTCTGATTTTTAACTGCTCGTTTTGTCGCAACCCGCGAAATGAAAAAGTAATATGCCCGCTATCAAGGGTGCTGAGTCTTTTTTCCCGCTCATCAAAATAAAGCTCAAAGCCCTGCGGATTATGCTTCAATGTTGAATCCAGCTTCAAAATGCCATGATCCAGGGCATTAATATAAAGCTCGGTCAAAATGGTGTACAAGGATTGCAAGCTATGTTCCAGTTTGCCATCCAGCTCCTGCAATTGACTGATTAAAACAGGAATAGGATTAAGTTTTGCCAGTTCATCACCTTTTAAAGTGAGCTGATATTTCCAATCCCATTCTTTTTCCAATAATTCAGTGTTCACAGGTAAATTACCTACCGGAACAACTTGTCGGGTTTCAGGATTAATGTATTCAGGCACAAAACCCTGATTCAAAATTTCAGAGCCGCTGAACAGGCTTTCTACGCAGACAATTTCTGCCAGACTAATATCATCGGTTTGGGCGCCGTTTTCGCAAAACTCTTTTATGGCCGCATCAACACCATCAATCACCGATAAACAATCAGCCTGGTTGATAATTGCTTCCAAACGCTGTTCTCCAAACAGTTCATTTTCCTGGTTTACAGCTTCTGTAACGCCATCGCTGCATAAAATAATACTATCGCCTACCATGATAGAAACATTTTCAAACAGTTGTTTATAATTTACGTTTGCTGTCACCCCTAAGGCAAAAGTGGCTGATTTCACCCGTTGTTTTATTTTGCGCTCGTGATGACTACGGATAAACACATCCGGCATTCCGCAAATACAAACCGAAACATATTCAAAATCTTTGCGCACAATCACATACTGTGCCGCCATAAACATCCCCATCGGCAGGATTTTTTTCAGTTTATTGTTAATGGCACTTAAAATCTTGTCGCCGGAAAAACCTTTCGCCACCATCGCCTTGAATACATCCGCCGCTGGAATCGCTCCCAAGGCCGCACCTAAACCATGTCCGGTGAAATCAGCCAGCATCACGTGCAGTTCCCCGGCTGGAGAAATGCCGCTTAAAAACATATCGCCGCTAAAAGTTTCGGCAGGTTGCAGCAACATTTTTATTTCACTGCAAGCAGGTGTGTCGGTAAAAATAACGCTGTTAAAAACATTTTTTGCCAAATCCTGGTCACGCTGAATTCGTCTGACCATGGCAAAATGTACGTCATAAAGCAGACTTAGCCGTTCCATGGATTTGATTCTGGCACTTAAAACCTGTAAATCGACAGGCTTGGCAATAAAATCGTCGCCGCCGGATTCAATGCACTCACTGAGTTTATTTTCATCCGAAACCGCAGTGACAAAAATAATCGGCACAAAAGATGTTTTTCCGCAGAGAGCTTTGATTTTTTTACAGGATTCGATACCGTCCATCACCGGCATCATCAAGTCCATGAAAATAATGCCTGGCTGATGCTCCCGGTATTTCTCGATTGCCTGCAACCCATCTTCCGCCTCAACAACAGCATAACCATGTCGCTTTAATAAAGCCGTTAAAAGACAACGGTTTACATTGTTATCATCAACTACTAACGCTTTCTTCATTGTGATAAATTCTCTTTGTGTACAAAAATAAAACCTCGAATTTAAAGTCCATAACGCCAGTAACCAAAGGACTGCATAACAGCGTATAATATCTTATTTTTACATTAGCCTAAAAACATTAAACATAGTAATCTTATGAAAAAAACAATACTCATTTTCTTTAGCGTGTTATTTTTATCCGCCTGCGCCGATAAAGAGAATTATCAAAAAGCGGTTTTGGAGCAAATGCAAAGCGATCAGGATGTTAAAGATTACAAGATGGATCCTGAGTATCTCTCTAAATGTATCGTTGAAAGTTCATCCAAAAACATGCCGGGACTTTTCCCTTTTGATCCTGAGCGTCTTACCGCCTATCGCAATTATGTAAAAATGCTGGAGCTGAAAACCTCGAAGGATCCGAAAGCGGTTATGGATCAATTGCGTAAAGATTTCGGCTCTGCCAAAGCGTTGGCCGATGCTCATACTAACTATACGGAAAGTGTGATGGAATGTATTTCCGCAGTGTCTACTGAAGGGGAAAAAGAGCAAAAATAATTCAGCGCGGATAGCAGCGTCTCAAACGCTGTTATCCGCTGATATTCGGGTCAAAATTACTGATTAATGCCGCCTGCCGTTAAATGGGCGGGCTCTAACAGTTTTTCCAGTTCGCTGCGGCTTAAGTTGGTCATTTCTGAGGCTACATCAATAATCGGCCGACCTTGTTTGTAAGCGGATTTTGCTATTTCAGCGGCTTTTGCATAGCCAATAATCGGGTTTAACGCGGTAACTAAAATTGGATTTTTCGCCAGGGCCTCCTGCAAATGCGCTTCTCTGACCGTAAAATCGGCAATGGCTTTATCAGCCAAGGTTAAGCTAATATTTCCCAGCAATTCGATGCTTTGCAAAATATTGTACGCCACCAGCGGCAGCATCACATTCAACTGAAAACAGCCTGATTGTCCGGCAATGGTAATGGTGGTGTCGTTGCCAATCACTTGCGCCGCTACCATGGCCGTTGCCTCTGGAATCACCGGGTTGACTTTGCCCGGCATAATGCTGCTGCCCGGTTGCAGCGCGGTTAATTCAATTTCTCCCAACCCTGCTAACGGCCCGCTGTTCATCCAACGTAAATCATTGGCGATTTTCATCAAGCTTACCGCAATGACTTTGCATTGCCCGGATAATTCCACCATCGCATCCTGGGTAGCCAGACTTTCAAAAAAAGAATCATTCGGTGCAAAAGGTAAACCGGTCTCAGCCGCTAAAGTACGGGAAAATTTTTGCGCAAATTCTGGATGGGCATTAATTCCTGTGCCGACCGCTGTGCCGCCTTGCGCCAGTTTATAGACACGGGGCAAGGCGGCATTGATCCGGTCTATGCCATTACGGATTTGTAGAGCCCAACCGCCTAATTCCTGACTCAAACGAATCGGCATGGCATCCATTAAATGAGTGCGACCGGTTTTAATTACGTCTTCAACACTGGCGGCTTTTTTCTCAATCACGCTGGCAAGATAAGCCAGATTGGGCAATAAATGCTGGTTACATTCCAGCGCCGCGCTGACATGAATTGCCGTAGGAATCACATCATTGCTGCTTTGTCCCATATTAACGTGATCATTTTCGCCTATCGAAACGCCGGCAATTTTGCTGGCCAAGTGCGCAATCACTTCGTTGACATTCATGTTGGTGCTGGTGGCAGAGCCGGTTTGAAACACATCCAGCGGAAACTGTTCACTGTGTTCGCCGGCAATAATTTCATCTGCTGCCGCGACAATTGCCGAGCCTAATTCCGGCTTTAACTCCCCTAATTCCATATTTACCAACGCTGCCGTTTTTTTGATTAACGCCACGGTTTTAATAAATGCAGGCGGCATGGTTAAACCGCTGATGGGAAAGTTGTTCACTGCCCGCTGGGTTTGCGCCCCATATAAAGCGGAAACCGGAACGCGCAATTCGCCCATACTGTCTTTTTCAATTCTAAACTGTTCAGTCATTTTCTAGCTCGTTGATAAATTTAATCACGGAGGCCTGGTCAAAAGGCCAGCCTAGTTCTTGTTGGCTTTGGGGATGAAGTAAAACCGGAATTCTGACGGCATATTGCTGCTGCCATTGGGTTTGTTCTGCAATGTCAACCAGTTCAAGCTGACAAGACGGATAGTTTTTTAATAGTGGGATTAATAGTTCGTGTGCCATTTCGCATAAATGGCAGGCTGATGTACCGAATAAAATAAGTTTCATGGAGTTGCTTGCTGGCTAAAAATTCGCGCATTTTCTCACTCTCAATACTCGGATTAAATGCCCTGTCTGCTTACGGCGGAGTAGTTTATTACAGATTTAATCCTCACGGTAGCGAGTTTTTTCATAATCACAACAGCAAATATTTTGTTCAAAAATCGTATTAATAGACATATTTTATATTTTTGATAACATTCTTAAAACACTTGCCGCTTACAAATTTGTGTTAGTTATAAATAGCATTACACTGCTTTTAGGCAATGTAGACGAGTAAAACAGCAATCATAATAACAAAAAGTACACAAACTTATGAACCACATCTATCACAGCATTTGGAGTGAAGTATTAGGCTCTTGGATTGCCGTTGCTGAAAATACCAAAAGCAAAGGAAAAAGAATTTCCAAAAGCAGCAAGTTGTTAGCAACCGGTTTGTTATTGTGTTCGTCCGGCAGTTGGGCATTGCCGACCGGCGAACAGGTTGTTTCAGGACAAGTCAGCGTTACCAGCCCCAGTTCAACCCAAATGCAGATTTCGCAAGGGACACAGAACGCTATTATCAACTGGAATGGCTTTTCTATTGCCCCTAATGAGGGGATTAATATTTTGCAACCGAATGCCAGTGCAATGCTGTTGAATCGGGTGGTTGGAATTGATGCCAGTATTATTCAAGGGCAACTGACTGCCAACGGCCAGGTTTTTTTAATCAATCCTAACGGCATTTTGTTCAGCAATAGCGCACAAGTGGATGTCGGTGGCCTGATTGCCAGCACTCACAATATCAGCAATGCCGATTTTTTAAACGGCAATTACCATTTCACCCAGGATGGTGCAAACGGTACTGTCAGCAATCAAGGTTACATCAGAACGCCGGCAGGCGGGGTGGTGGCTTTAATTGGCACACAAATCAGCAGTAGTGGCACGATTGCAACGCCGCAAGGCACAACCGCTTTGGCTGCGGGCAAAACCGTTGATCTGGATTTTAAAGGCAATGGCTTGGTGGAGGTGAATATTCCAGAAGCCGCGTTGAATGCGCAAGTAAATAATAACGGCGCGATTTTGGCGGATGGTGGACGGGTGGTTTTAACGGCCAAAGCCGCCGGTGATTTGGTCAGCACGGTGTTGGGAACGGAGGGGCTGATTCAGGCCAGAAGTTTAACCTCCCGCAATGGTGAGATTATTCTGGATGGCGGCAGCAATGGCGTAGTGCAAGTAAACGGCACTCTGGATGTCAGTGGTCAACAAAACGGCGGCTCTATCAATGTCACAGGTCAAAATATTAATCTTGCCAGCAGTTCAAATCTGGTCGCACAAGCTTTAAATAGCGGCACGGCTGGAACCATTAATGTGTTGGGCGATATGACTAGCGGCACCGTCAATGTTGCAGGCAAACTGGATGCTTCTGCATCCGGTACGGCAAATGGCGGTTTTATTGAAACTTCTGCGGCGCATGTAAAAATTGCTGATACTGCAAAAGTCAGCACATTAGCCGCGAATGGCAACAGCGGAACCTGGTTAATTGACCCGAATGATTTTATTATTGCTAACAGTGGTGGTGACATCACAGGTGCAGCTCTTAGTTCAATGCTGAGTTTTGGCAACGTGGATATTCATTCATCAATGGGTAGCAATTCGATTGGTCCTCCAATCACTAATTTATATGCGGCAAACGCTGGCAATGGCGATATTTTTGTCAACGATGCCATTTATTGGTCTTCCGGCACTACACTGTCCTTGATAGCTGAGCATAACATATACATCAATGCAGATATTATTGCATCCGGCGAACTAGGAGCATATCCCAGCCTGATGTTAAGTTATGGGATGGGGTATTATCCATACGGGTATTCTAATGCCAATTCCAACTACTTCATTGATCCCACAGCTACAATCATATTACCGGAAGGACAGAACTTTTCTACGACAACTTTTGATAGTGTCGGTCAACCGGTCAGTACGCAATATTACAACTTCCAGCACATTGGTAATGAAACAACAGATGACATTGCCGGCATTGTGAATCCTGAAAACTATCAGCCCTTCTTCTATTCTGATGACGATGCAGGGCAATCTTTTTCTTCGCCAGTTGCTGATAATAGTCAAGAATTCACCGGCGCTAATGTTTCTTCTTCTAAATTCGCGTTATTTGACAGCCTATCTGGACAACAAAACAACCGGCAGATTTTTGCGCCGACATTCACGATAAAGAACAGTGCCGGACAAATAAGAGATTTACAATTGAGTGCCAACAGACAGTTTTTATCGTTGCTGCTGGAAGATGGATCCATTCGGATTTGGGACTTTCAACTCGGTGTGCAACGGCAGATTAATGTTGAAGACCTCAATCAGGCATTAAGCAAAATTGGACGTGTTGATGACTCAGGTGCATTACAGACAATTGTCAGTAACTCCGGGATTGATGTTTATGACGTTCTTAGCTCAAGCCCTGATAAAAACATTCGGGAGTCTGGCATTAAGCATTTTTCTAGCTCACCTGATGGTAATTTGCTATTGACTAGCACCGGTGCTGATATTCTGGCGTTATGGGATAGCAAACAAAACCGGAAACTATGGCAAACCACTTATCAACGCGGCGTAGTCAAAAATCTGGTTATGGCCGATAACAAGCGCTACGCTGCGGTGCTTGGCAGCCAACACGGCTCTTATATCGTTTCTGACAAGTTGCGACATTTGACTGATGCAGTCGATCTCATTGAGCTGGACACTGGCAAGATTAGCAAATCCTTGCCTAACCTGGGTGAAGATATTATTTACATGCGCTTCAAAAATAATAACTCTTTGCAACTTGGACTGGCGAATGGTGAGATTGTGGATTGGGATATTCTCAGTAACAGCACAAAAACAGTGAGTTCGATTGCCAAGTCTGTCATTGCTGTTGATACTGCCGGAGACCAGTACGCTTATTTACTTGATGACGGCACAGTACATGTCAGGAATTCTCAAGGTAAAATCCAGTTGAACATTCAAAACCAGAGCAATCCTTTCAAACAGGTATTGCTGTTAAAGGAGGGAAAAAAATTAATTACGGCAATGGCAAGTGGCGATTTATCCTTGTGGGATGTTGCGGCGGGCAAAAAAATGTTGAATCTGTTTTCCACCCAGCAAGGCGGCTGGACGGTGATGGACGCTTTTGGGCGTTTTGACGGCTCAGAAAAGGCTTTGGAAAATTTCAGCTGGTTAGCGAATGAAGAAGAGATTCCATTGAGCAGTTTTTCTGAAAACTATTATGAACCGGGGTTACTGGCCAATGTGTTGCAAAATCAGGATTATTTAAACAGTAATCCAAACGTAGTAAGAGAGGGCATCAGCCTGCCGCCAAAAATTGACTTGCAGTTGGTAAGCCAGCAAACAGGCACTGACAACGTGGCAATGCAACTGGATGTTTTTGATCGCGGTGGCGGGATCAACAAGATTAATGCTTACCATAACGGCAGGATTCTCAGCGATAACAATATTGTTAAAACCAATCAGCATTTGGAAGAGCAGGGAACAGGGCATCAGGTTTTTAAGGTAAATATTACACCGACTTCCGGCAGAAATACCCTTAGCGTCAGTGCCAGCAACGAAATGGGAATTGAAAGCAATCCATTTGAGTTGAGTTTTGACGGTAAAACCAAAGCCTACACTTCTTCGCTCAGGCTGTTAACGGTTGGCATTAATCAATACAGCGACGAGCGGATGAATCTGAAATACAGCGTCCCGGATGCCAATCTGATACAGCAAGTCTTAAAAAACAATGCAAAGCTGACATTCAATAAGGCGTTGTTCAATGAAAATGCCACCAAGCCCAAAATTCTGGCACAGCTTAAAGAGCTAAGTTTGGCTTCACAGCAGGATACAATAGTGGTTTATCTGGCAGGACACGGCCTTGCAGTAGGCAAGGAATGGTATTTTTTGCCTTATGAAACCAAATTGACTACAGAAGAGGATATTGCCACTAAGGCCGTTAGCGCAAGCGAACTGAGTGTAATTTTCAAAAACTCAAAAGTTCAGCACATTCTGTTGATGGTTGATGCCTGTTATTCCGGCGCCGGTATGAAAGCTTTCAGTCAATTGCAAAACAGCCAGCGTCACTTTAGTCGGCAGTTGAGTCATTCCTTAGGAATTACCGTGGTTACCGCTGCGTCAAAAAATCAGGAAGCTTTTGAAATGAAAAGTCTGGGGCATGGCTTGTTTACCTATTTAATGTCTCAGGAACTGCAAAAAAAGGATTCTGCAGAACCTGTTACAGCACATAGTGTGGCTAAAAAAATCACTAAAACCTTACCTTCGTTTTCCAGAAAAACTGTGGGTGTTACTCAGGAGCCAGTTGCCTACACTCATGGTAGTGATTTTATTTTGACAAACTCATTAAAAGAAGCAGAGAAAACTCCAGCATCAGACAGCGCTGCCAGCGATTTACTGAAAAAATCAGCACAATGATGATTGGTTAAATTGCAGGCGAGGCAAAAAGCCCAACCTTATGTTGAAAGCAGATTCCGCATTTTCTATCTGAAAGGAAGTTATTCGCCCTTTTGGTACTTTTTTGATTCAATCGTACTTTCGCGGCCTAATAGATACCCTGCTATTGTTCCTAACAATCCGATAACAGGAGCTATCTGGGTATCTGTATAGCCTGCAACAACCAAAAACACCGCAGAAATAACAATGATGATGGTACCAAACAACTTCAACACGTCATCAGCATTTTTACCCAAGTACAACAAACAGGTTGCCAGCACCATAATGATAGAGCCAAACACCAGTACAGCAGCACTAATGGTCATGGCATCAGCAACTGACCACCATCCTGGGTCAGAATGGCTGGTAGCAACAGTTTCTGCTTTGGTTGTATCCTCTTTGCTGGCTTCCAGCTTTTGCATTTTCTCCTGAATGGAGCGTTCCAGTTCTGAAATATCCGCGTTTTTGTCGCTATCGGCTGCCATAGTCTTAAACTCTATTTATTTTGTTTTTTATACATTTCGATAAGCTTTTTTTGTTGCTGAACCAGCTCTTCCAGTTCTTCTAGGCGTTTTTTAGAGTCAGCGCTCACATTGGTGCTGGAGCTGGAAGGTTTGGCTTTATTGGATAACAAATTGCCAATCGCCCGGCCAGATGCACCCGTATTCAATTTGCCAGCGTTGTCTTTAGAGGCTTCTTTCTCAGCAGATGCGCCAGTATCTTCATTTGTGTCAGAGGCTTTAACCGCTTCTGTAGATTCATCGTCGGCTTTATTCGCGTTAGGTGCATCGTCAGCGAAAGCGACATTGCCGATTAATAGCACATAAGCAATAAAGATTGATTTAAAAATATTACGTTTCATTTTTGACTCCTGGATTCTATTTTGTAATAAAGAAATATGACAAATCGACAGATTCAAGCCTCAGGCTAAACTATTTTCAGCTAAACCTTTGTATTCATTCTAACGAAATTCTGCTTATAATCCTACCATAAAAATCCTGCTTCACATTGCTTAACAAATTCATTTTTCTGGATATAACACAAACTCTTTCAAAGACCCCAGTTTCAAATACTGATTGGCTGCCAGTTTAATATCCTCTTTAGTTAAGTTTTTCATCAATTCGGAATAATGCAGTACATCTTTCACATCTAAATTATTATAATAAGAGCCTAAAATGTGCTGTAGCCAATATTTGTTTTCTTTCAAGTTATTTTCATATTGGCGTTTATTAGCCTCTTTAACTTTTTGCATGTCTTCATCAGTTGGCAATCTGCTTTGCAATTCCTGCACAATACGCCTCACTGTTTTAATGAGTGATTTAGCCTTGCTGGGCTTACAGCCAAATCTTATCACAACGCCATATTCAGGCTTTGGGTACTTTTGAATGTTTTCATGACTATTAGGTGAATAAACTTCACTTTTTTCTTCACGCAATTTATCAATCAGCCGGTAATTTAAAATTTTTACCAAAGAATCCAGAATATAAATGTTTTTCCGGTTATAAATAAAATCGCCATTCATTTCCAGCACCACACTGCTTTTATCTTCCTTGCCTTTATAAAAGTCTTTTTTAATGGCTTGCTTGGGCGTGTCGTTGAAAACATTTTCAAAATTTTCACGAATGCCTTTAGTTGGCAGTGAGGCTAGATATTGGCTTAAGAAAGATTTAAAACTTTCCATTTCAATATTGCCAACAAAAACAAAGGTAAAGTCGCCGGCATCGGCAAAACGCTCTTGATAAATCCGAAATGCCTTATCCAGATTCAGACTTTCAATCATGGCTTTGGTAATCGGTTTGTTGCGGGGGTCATTTCCCGACATGATATAGGAAATGGCATCGTAAAATTCGGTGCTGGGATTGCGTTTTGAATCATCCACCAATTGTTTGGTCCGGGTTATAAAGGCATCAAAAGATTCTTTATCCTTATGTGGACTAGTAAAATATAAATGCAAAAGCTGAAATAAAGTTTCAGCGTCTTTAGGAGTGGTCGAACCGGAAAAACCTTCATCAACATCCCTGATATAAGGTGTAATGCCGACCTCTTTTCCGGTTAGGATTTTTTGCAGGGTAATGTTATTAAAGTTGGCAATTCCGCCCGCTGTTATGATTGGCGCAGCATAGTCGGCATTTAAATAATCTCCGGTCGGTACTAATGAATTGCCGCCTTTACTGAATGCCCTAAACAGAATTTGACTGTCATTAAAATTGGTCGGTTTCACCAATACCTTAATCCCATTTGACAAGGTAAATTCTGTTAAGCCAATTTCTTTTATTTCTGAAGTTTTAACAATGCTGCCAGCGGTGATTTTTTCAGAAAATAAAGTTTTATCGGAAAAGTCATCCTGATAAGAGGCAAATTTGGTATTTAGCAATTCCTGATAAACCGCTAATAATTGCTCTTTGCTTGGTATGACAATATTCTTTTTCTTGCTGGCAGTTACCGTAACAAACATATTGTCAGGGGTAATATAACTTTTCAGAATTTTATTAATATCGTCTACGCTAATATTTTTGGCAAAATTCTGATATATCTCATAATCAGCCTCAATTCCAGGAATCGGCTCATGATCAATAAAATTTCTGATATATTCCTCGGCAAAATTATCAGACTCAATTTTGTTGCGGTTATTGTAGATTTTTTCCAGACTGCTTAATAAATTGGTTTTGGCCCGGTTATATTCATTTTCTGAAAATCCCTGTTGTACGGCGCGAAAAGCCTCGGCTAAAGCAGCGCGGTAGCCGGTCATAAAATCTTCTGTTTTAGGGACGCTGTAGATAGTAAAAGTGTCGGTATTGAGAAAAAAATTGTCATATCCGATTCCAGCACTTTGAAACGGCGGATTTTTTTTCTGCAATATTTCATTTACCCGTTCTTCTAACATGCTGGCGGCAATATTGTTCATAAAACTATGCTGATAATTGCCTAATGTGCCCTGTTTTTCTGCCGGTTTTTTATAGGCGATTCTGGCAATGGTCGAGGTTTGTTCGCTATCGGCATAAATTGACACTAACGGTTCTTTATTGTCTTTGATATCAATATTGTCGCCGGTTAGCTGTCTGGCATTGTCAGGATTTTTTAAAGCGGAAAAATTGTCACTAATCTGTTTTTCGATTTGCTCGACATTAAAATCACCCACTGCAATCACCGCCATCAAATCAG
>CAIQWF010000102.1 GCA_903875455.1 uncultured Pseudomonadota bacterium | reverse complement strand
CATACAACTCAAGTAGGATTAGCACGGACAGCGTTTGTTAATTACATACCTGTTACAATTTTGCATCAATAGCAAAGTAAACATTATTAATATCGTAATTTTGACCAGTTATATTGGACGCTCTATGGAAGTAATCATAATTCAGCTTCATAGAAAAATAACGGTTTAGCAAATATTTAAAACCTACTCCTCCATTATAAAGATCGTCTTCCCGGTTCACTGCGTTAGTGCCGTTATAAGCGTTGTTGGTGTAGCCGCCATGGGCATTAAGAAGAACATTTCGCATTAATTCATGGTCAACACTGGCAGTCGCTGCAGTACTAAAAAAACCTGCCAACCCTACTTGAGTTGTTTCCATAATATCCCGGCTAACGCCGGCCTTTAGACTTGTCAAACGTGTAGGAAGCCAGTTTAATCCAAAACTGCCTGTTATTCCGTTAATTGGTCGAAGCACTGGCGATTTATAGGTTTGTTCCCGATAACCAACAGAAGCGTCACCTACCAGTGTATGAGTCATGTCAAATTTAAGGCCTGCCCCAACCTTGTATCCATGAGAGGAACGATCAAGCGGAACTCCATTAGCAGTGTAAATTGCAGCGGTAAACGGATTGTCGTAATCGACAAAGTTATAACTGCCGTTCACATATGCTTCATAGCCAGAAAAAAGCTCATAACCGAGTCGGCCTGTGGCTGTGTTAACAGTTCTGCTACGTTGACTGTTTGCTACAATATTTCCTGCTGCATCAACACCATCGATATAGCTGATATGCTTGATATCATCAGAAACATTGATTCGCAGCCGATTTATCTTATGTTCATAACCCGCTGTTCCGCCGATAGTGTCGTTTTCTAAAGGAGCCTGAGCTACATTAACAACAGGATCCGGTGTGCCCCTGATTTCTGCCATATGTTGATAATAAAAGTTGGCAATAGCAAAGCTGTCTTTTTGCACGTCAAACCGACCGCCAAGGTTAGCAAAATAATTTTGTTTGTCTTCTGTGGAGTGATTTTTATAAAACATAAAATCGCCACCTGAGGAAAGACTCAGCTCATGCCTGTTCCAGTTGCTTTTAAGATTCAAATTGGGTTCAACATGAAAAATAAAATCACTTATCGGGGCATTTTGGCGATAGTAGATATTATCATTCCACTCACCTTTAGCTTCGACTGAAGGAGACAGAATAAAACTACCTACCCTGATTCCTAAGGAATTGTAAGAGTTTGCTACTGATGCAGTATTTTTTTGAGCAGCAGGAGTAGAATCATCAGCTAAAACAGACGATATATTCAAACCTAACAAAATAGGCAGGATTTTAAAAAAAACGCTATTTTCGTGATTATTCATAATTTTCTCACTCATAATCTTTTCATTGAAGTTATTTGTTTCGATGTCAATCGCATAAAAGACTATTTTCAGCAAATAAAAAATACATTACTTTGGCAGCCGGAATTTTTTTCCAAGAGCATTACTAGCTAGCACTAGGGTGATTGTTCGGATTATTGGTGGTAATGGTAAAGTTGTCTGAGTTATTACTGGTGTTCGTAATGTTAAAATTACCAAAAGTTCCGCCTGAATCCCAGGGAGTGCTACTGCTATCCTGTCCCATGTCTGTCCCGGAACGAGTCAACGTCACTGCATTTGTTTCAGGATCATACGAATAACTCCAATACTGACTTATCCAGTTGTTTTCCCAGTTTTCGCGAGGTTGCCCAAACAAATCGGAGAGAAAATCGATAAAATCTTGTTCCTCTTCTTCTTCGATTTCTTTTGACTCTGAGTCGCTGAAGCTTTTAACTGCACTTTTAGTTACATTATTGCCGATTAAAGTGCTGTTTTTTTCCGAAACATGAGAAACTACACTTCTCAGGTTCGAATTGTCTGTATGTTTCAAGCCAGAAGTGTTTGTTGTATTCTTTGACTCTGAACTAGCTGGTTTTGCTATTGGTGATGTTGAAGTAGCAAAAATCGCAGATGATGATAATGCAACTGTATCCGCTGGAAAATGTTCCAGAGAGGAATTTCCATTACTTTCTGTGGCAATTGCAACAAAGGCTACTGCCGAAAAAATTAACGAAAAGCTTTTTAAATTTTCTTTTGTTTTCATAGCCGTTCCTAAAAATAGCCTGATAAGGTAAGTTAATAATAGCTATAGACGAACCAAAATGCCAGTTTTAAGGTCTTATTTTTTGTAAGTTTGTCTAAAGTATAGCAACACAGTCAAATAGTGTTGAAAATTTTCCGGTAAACAGTGCCGAATATTTTTCAAATAACAAGATAAGTAATTTAGCAAAAGTTTTTAGGTGTAAAATTTAACGTATTTTTTCTATTTTAGAATGTAAAAAATTGAAATTTGCAAAAACAACATCGGAAGCCGTTTTACAGGAACTTCACCAAATTTACCAGCATCACACCTGT
>CAIQWF010000101.1 GCA_903875455.1 uncultured Pseudomonadota bacterium | reverse complement strand
GATGTTCTCACCTCCCTGGCGCTCTTTACGCCCCTCTTCACCTGCGCTTTATGGATAGCCGCTCGCCCGTTGTTTTACGGCCCGGGTTTTGTGGATTTACGCTATGAGCTACCGTTAATCTGGGTGGCGATTTTTACTTTCTTTGCCATCGCCGTAACATCGGTGCTGTTTATTTTTTCAGAAAAACATCGGGCGAAATCACCGTTGTTAATTTCAATTGTGTTTTTTGTAGGCGTATGGGGTAATGCGCCATTTTGATTTAATGCCGCATTTAATGCAGGAGTTTATTGTCAAACCCAATCCTGTGAACATGGAAAAGTCTTTCATGCAGCATAATATTGATGCCACCCAAGACGCTTATGATTTGAAAAAGATTAAAACCATCGATCAAGCTATTCATGTCAATGCCACCAAAGACATTGAAAATTGGGCATCGCAACAGCATTTTGAAAATATTCCGGTTTGGGACCGGGAATATTTAATTGACGGCTATAAGCAACTACAGGGAATTCGCCCTTATTACAGCTTTCCGACTGTTGATGAAGACCGTTATTCCCTGCACGGACATTTGCAACAGGTAAACCTGGCGGCACGGGAGCTCAATATCAGTAAATTGCCGAAAGAAGCGCAAAACTGGGAAAATACCCATTTGCGTTATACGCATGGTTATGGTGCGGTGATTACTCCGGCCGCGCAGGATGCCGCCAAACCGATTATCTGGTTTTTGCGGGATTTGAACATGTATTCCGAAGAAGGATTTACGGTTAAGCATCCTGATATTTATTTTGGCCAGGAAGCTTATAAATATGCGGTGGCCCCAAATGATCTGGTGGTGCAGGGCTTGTCTGATTCTGACTTCAACGAGAAAGGCCATTACGAAGGCAGCGACGGTATTGCTATTCCATCGTATTTTAGAAAACTGCTGTTTGCCACTTACTTTTCTGACAAAAAAATCTTCTTTTCTGCCAACATTTCCAAACACAGCAAAATTCTAATCCGCAGAAACATTATCGACAGAGTCAATACCATTACGCCGTTTTTGCATCTGGATAAAGACCCTTATCTGGTGACAACCAAGGACAGTTTTTTGTGGATTTTGGATGCTTACACCTTATCTGACAAATATCCGGTTTCCACCCCCACCAAAGATGCTTTTTCAGTGGGTGACAAAGAGTTTAACTACATTCGCAACTCAGTGAAAATCACCGTTGATGCTTACAACGGCTCAGTCAATTATTATGTCTCCGACCCTTCTGATCCGATTATTAATGCCTATCAACATGCTTATCCGGGCGTGTTTAAAAAGCTGGCGGAAATGCCGACAGAATTACAGGCACATTTGCGTTACCCGCGTGATTTGTATTATCTGCAAATGAAGCTTTATGCCAAATACCATCAAAATACCCCGGAACTGTTTTACGAACAGGCCGAAACCTGGCAATTTGCTAACGTAGACAACAAACCGGTGATGCCTTATTACATCACCATGGATTTTGATAACTGCAAAGGCCGGGAAGAGTTTGTGCTGATTAATCCGATGACACCGATTAAACGGGACAACTTAAGCATGGTCGGAATTGCCGGCACTTTGGACAAAACCAAGTGCGACCTAAGCTATAAACCGGAAATCACCGTGTTTAAATTCCAAAAGGATGTGCAGGTAAACGGTCCTGCTCAGGTCGATGCCTTGATTGACCAAAATCCTGAAATTTCTGAACAGCTGACTTTGTGGGATCAACACGGCTCAAAAGTTATCAGAGGACGAATGGTGATTCTGCCTATGGGGAACTCCATGCTGTATGTGCAACCGGTTTATCTGGTTTCGACCCAAACCCAGATTCCTGAGCTGGCGCGAGTGATTGTCTCGATTGGCAATCAGGTGGTAATGGACAAAACCCTGCGTTCGGCGTTCAAACGTCTGAAAGCACAGTTCATTCAAAATGCCAAAGACAGTAAAGGCACCGGAACTTCCACCGACTAAACCATTCATTAATCGACCTGCCAGTTTTTTCAAATCTGGCAGGTATGCGCTTTAGTTTTCTACTTTTAACTTTCCAATTCTTAATGGAGTTTTATCATGCGTATTGTTGTTTTTTTTCTGATGCTTTTCACCCTTAACGGCTGTGGCACCGGAATGGCTAACAGTCCTTTCGCAGCACTTAAACCTGTCTCACCTGAAATCAGTTTAAAAAACTTTGAACTGGTTAAAGTGGGATTAACAGAACAAACCTACCGGCTACGCCTGAATATTAAAAATCCCAATGCTTTCCCGCTGCCTATTCAAGCCTTGAATTATCAATTGTTCGTGAATAACAAACCGTTTTTTAAAGGAGCAAACAATCAGCCCGTGATGATTCCGGCGTTGGGCGAGGGCTTTATGGAAACCAATATCAACAGCAATATTGCGGACGTGATGGAAGGCTGGCAACAATGGTTTTCGCTGGCAAAACAAACCATCGATTATCGTTTGGTGGGTGATGTCGGGGTTTCCAGTTATGCCATTCCCATTCCATTTCAATATGCAGACAAAGTGGATTTGTTGATTAAGCATTAACACCCAGGCCGTTCGTGGCAAACCTTGTTAGAGCCATGAACGGCGCGTTTTTCCGCCTTTCGACAAGTTCAGACTAAACGTCTCATTTAGCAATCGCGGTGTTATTTTTTGCCAGCGCTTTGGCTATTTAGGTTTCACGGCGCCGGCACCAAAGAGGCCGCCGCCCGAATAGCAGGCTCCAGCACCGCCTCCAGGGTTTTAAGATAAAGGTTTATTTTTCCGGCATCGCGGCGTTGTATGGCTTGTTCTGCAATCGCGATAATGTTAGGCAATTCATCAATTTCCAGTATCATAGCAGCCCCCCTGAGCTTATGAGCCAAGTGCAGGGCTTTTTCATAATCACCTGCCGCAATAAACTGACGTAATTTTTCAGGGCTGTTACTGAAATCATCACGAAACATTAAAATCAGTTTATGCAGCAGTCGGCTATCACTTTTTGTCCGCTGCAAAGCCTTGGGAAGATTAAAAGGCGGCAGTTCATCCGGCAACCGCCTGCCCCCCCCGGTTTGTAGCGATGTTTCTGGCACTGGTGATGATGGCAGCTCAGCTTTCAACCAATGTAATAAAGCCGCTGCCAGTTTTTCAGGATTAACCGGCTTGGTCAGATAATCATTCATGCCCGCCGCCTGGGCTTTTTCCCTGTCACTGCTAAGGGCCTGAGCTGTCATCGCAATAATAGGCAAGTCCTGCAAACCTTTTTCTGCACGAATCAGCCGTGTCGCAGTCAATCCATCCATTTCCGGCATTTGAATATCCATCAGCAGCAAATCAAAGTCTGCGGTTGTGGCTTGCAGCACCGCCTGTTTGCCATCTCTGGCAATTTCAAGCTTAATTCCCCAACTTGTAAGCAATTCGCTCAGTACTTCCCGGTTAATCGCGTCATCCTCAGCCAGCAACACCCGCCGCCCTGTCAAACAGGGCAAGGTCGTTATAGTTTCGGAAATCATCGGAGCGGAATCATCCTGCTTGCCAATTCCAAAACATGCCGTGAAGAAAAACCGGCTGCCTTTGCCAAATTCGCTCTCCACCCAAATTTTACCGCCCATCAGCTCAACCAATTTTTTGCTGATTGCCAGCCCTAAGCCGGTGCCACCGTATTTACGGGTGGTGGTACTATCAGCCTGCGAAAACGGCTTAAACAGCTGCTGAATCTGTTCCGCTTTAATGCCAATGCCGTCATCCTGCACTGAAAACTGCAAGGTTGCGCTGTCGCAGTCGCGCTCTTCTATCGTGACGGTAACCATGACTTCGCCGTGTTCACTGAATTTTATTGCGTTGCCGAGCAGGTTCAGCAAAATCTGCCCTAATCGGCGCGAGTCTCCAAGCAACTGATGCGGAACTTCCGGGGCGATGGAAAACTCTAGTTCAATATTTTTTTCCTTAGCCCTGTAATCAAACATATAGCTGAGGTTTTCAACGATTTCAGCCAGGCAAAACTGTTGCCGCTCCAGCTCCAGCTTGCCTGCTTCAATTTTGGAAAAATCCAGAATATCGTTGAGCAGATTCAGCAAAATATGCGAGGCGACATCAATGTTGTTCAGGTAATTGCGCTGTTTTTCATTCGGTCCTGCGTGCTGCGCCAGATAGGTCATGCCGATAATGCCGTTCATCGGGGTGCGCAGTTCGTGGCTGATGGTGGCAAGAAACTCGTTTTTGGCCTGATTGGCTTTTTCGGCCAGCTCACGGGCTTCAATCAAGGCCTGCTCTGCCCGCTTGCGTTCAGTAATGTCGCTGACAGTACCGGACATGCGGACCGGCAGTCCCTGTTCATTCCAGATAGCCTGACCACTGGCCTGCATCCAGTGATATTGGCCGTTGCCGTCCCGTAACCGGTATTCCACCATAAAGGGTTCGTGCTGTTTCAGATGCTGGTGCAGGCGGTTGAGAATTTCATCATGGTCTTCGGGATGTACCAAACGCTCCCAGCTCTCAAAACTACTGTTGCTGCCGTAATTCCAAAAACTTAACATTTGATACCAGCGTTCGGAGTAATAAACCCGATTCTTGATAATATCCCAATCCCAAAGCGCTCCCATAAAGCCATTCTCTGCCAGTCGGTAACGTTCACAACGGCTTTCCACTGTTTCCAGTTCCTTTATTCTGGAAATATCGGTAATTGCCAGACGGATATTGTCGCCCTGATTACGGCCTGATACTTTTATCCCTTCAATCTGGGCATAAAACATAGTGTTATCAGCTCGCCTGAGTTTTAGCTCAATGGTTTTGCGTGAGTTAAAGCGGGTTAAGCTCCAGAAAAACAGATGCCAGCGGTCCCGGTCTGAATCATCAACCAGACCGGCAAACAACTGTGAGCGTAAATTAGCACGTTCCTGATCCAGCAAAGTTGCAGCAGTAAAATTAATGTCATAAATCAGCCCTTGTGCTGACAGAATCACATAACCTAACGGGGCAAAATCAAACAAATCGCGATAATGCTCATGCAGTTCTTCCAGTGCATTACAGGTATGCAGCAACTGTTGATTTTGGATTTCCAGTTCGGTTTGCTGGACTTGCAGCTCGTGCAATAATTTATCCTTGTCACAATTCTCAATTGTCGCTTCTGGCAAATCTGAAAGCTGAGCTTCCGCTAAAGCACGTAATTCATCCAAAGAGGGAGGATTAAATTTCATTTTTAAGTCTCATGCCAAATAATCAGAACAGGGTTGCAAGGATATGGTCGTCAATAACGTCCCTCGCTCCGTTGGTGGTGAGATGTGAGCTTGTCGAACAGTCAAACCGCTCAAACCTTCGATAAACTCAGGCCGAACTGCTCATTTAGAAATCGAGAGGTTATTTTTTAGCCCTATTCTAACTGACTAAAACATTTTTCTAATCAAGAACTTTTTTGCACCAAATTGATAAGCTGCTATTCCATCCTAACATTGTGACTGTCGATTGTAAAACTGATGGCCCAGTTTTTCGGAAGGTGATTTTCAGGGGGATTTTTGCTTTAGCGATTTCTTAAATCTTCGCTTTAAGGCCCCATGATTAGAGGCAATTTCAGGCATGGTGCACTAAAAAAACCGAAAAAGCATGAAAAAACGGCTGCGTTTTCAAAACAGCAGAGCAAGTGCAATCAAACTAATGGCATTTCAATCCAGAAACAGCTGCCTTCTCCTACAGTACTGGTTAACCCAATTCTGCCATTCATGGCTTCAACCAGTTTTTTGGTAATCAGCAAACCGATACCGGTGCCTTCGATATTGGAATTTTTGGCGCTCAACCGCTCGAAAGGCAGAAACAGTCTTGATATCTGGGCTTCGGATAAACCATAGCCGGTATCCGCCACGCTAAACCTCAAAGTCTGAGGATTGATCTGATCGCAAAAAAGTGTCACGCTGCCGCCCAGCCGATTATATTTAATCGCATTGGTAATCAGATTAAGCAGCACCTGCTTGAAGCGCAACCTGTCAGCCAGCACGCAGACATGACAATCATTGCATCTGTTAATCATTTTAACTTCATGTTTTGCCAGCAAAGGCTGAACCAGACTCAAACAAGTTTTCAGCAACTCTGCCAGCGCAATTTTTTCAAGAGTAATTTCCAGCTTTTCCGCTTCAATTCTGGCCAAATCCAGCACTTCATTAATTAAATCCATTAAATGATGGCCGGCGGTTAAAATTTCTTTCACGCTATCAAGCTGATCTTCAGTCAAATCCTCAGATTCCAGCAACTGGGCAAATCCCAGCACTGCATTCATCGGGGTGCGTAATTCATGGCTCATGCTGGACAGAAAATCGCTTTTGGCCCGATTGGCTCTTTCCGCTTCCAGTTTGGCCTTGTTAAGTTCCGAATCACTCAACCGGCGAATTTCATCTTCATAATGTTTGCGGGCGGTGACATCAGAAAACAGCCCCAGATAACGGTGTATTTTTCCTTCTTTATTAAGGATGGTTTTTATCGACAAAAATTTGGCATGAATCTCGCCATTTTTGCGCTTGTCCCACATTTCGCCCTGCCAGTGTCCCTGAGTAGTAATATCCTGCCACATTGCCTGATAAAACTCGGCATTATGCAAACCCGATTTAAAGATTCTTGGATTTTTGCCGATTACATCCTCCTTTGTGTAGCCGGTTATTTCCGAAAATGCCGGATTTGTAGCAATGATTTGATTGTTTTCATCGGTTATCAGAATGCCTTCAATGCTGTTTTGATAAACCATGTCGGCCAGCTGCAGTTTTTCATCAATTTTCTTAGCTTGCGTCACATCACGTGCGACCGCATAGATTAACTGGTCGTCAAGATTAAAAAACGATTTCCATGAAAGCCAGCAAATTGAGCCATCTTTGCGGATATAACGGTTTTCAAAGTCGATGCTCATTTGGTTGTTATTGCTCTGCCTGCTTACTTCCTTCAAAGTCGCCGGGCGGTCTTCAGGAGCAATCAATTCAAGAAAAGGCGTTTTTAGTAGTTCATCTTTTGAATAGCCCAGCACTTCACTAAAAGCAGGATTGACCTGTTTAAAAAAACCATCAGAACCTGCGATACATTGCAAATCGCGGGCAAAGTTGAAAAACTTGAAAAACTGCTCTTTTTCAGCTTCTATTTTTTTGCGTTCGGTGATGTCCAGTAACCCGGCAATTACAAATTCGACTTTTCCTGCCGCTCTATAGCAAGCCACCGTTAAGTGGGTGAAAATAATATCGCCATCTTTACGAATAAAGCGTTTATCCAGCTCGTAATTGTCAATTTCGCCATTCAGTAAACGTTGAAACAGGAGCAAATCCGGTTCCAGATCCGGCAGATACGTCATTTCAGACCAGGTCAGTTGCGTTAATTCTGCTTCGCTATAGCCCAACATCTGACAAAGTTTGAGATTAACCCGTAGCCAGCCTTTTTCGGGGGAAGTAATGGCAATGCCGATATTGCCGGACTCAAATTGGGTGTGAAATAAAAATTCGCGCTCACGCAACGCGGCTTCAAACTGTTTGCGTTCGGTAATATCGCGAAAAAATGAATAGAAGATACCACCGTTTAGAGCACTATAAACAGCACTGATTTCAACATGCCAGAGAGTTCCGTCCTTGCGGCGGTGCACCGATTCAAACTGATCCCTGCCCGTTTCAATAATGCGTCGCATGTGAACTGCAATTTCCTGCTGATTTTCATTCATGTCCAGATCGCTGATTGACATATTCAGCAACTCTGCCCGCGAATAGCCTGATTGTTCGGTGTAGCGATGATTGACATCCAGTAACCGCCCGTAAAAATCGACCAGCCAAAAGCCATCCAGCGTGGTTGCTAGAATCTGGTGATAGGCTTCATCACCATGCGGTACCAGTTCAGCCTGTTTGAGCTTGGGTATATCGGTCAAACCAATCCGCACTACCGGTTGCTTGTCCTCTGACACCGGCAGGCAATCCAGCCGTGCAGAGAATGCAAGGTCATTGCCAGTTTTCAAGACCAGCTCTATGGTTTGCCGCTGATTTTTTTTAAGCAGTTGGCTGAAAAAAAACTGCCAGCGCTCACTGTCGGTCTGACTGACAAAACTGGCAACCGGGCGTTGCAGCAAATTTTGCCGCTCTATCCCAAACAAGCTTGCGCCGGTGCGATTAATCTTTTTGATTAAGCCCTGCTCAGTGAGGGTGAGATAAGCAACAGGGGATGACTCATACAAATCAAGGTAGCGATCCCGTTCTTCTTCGAGTCTGGCGTATGCCTGGCGCAAGTTTTCATTCTGCAATTCCAGTTCAACCTGATTTATCTGTAGCTCATGCAGTAAATCACTGCTGGAATACACAGCTGATTCTGAGGGCGGGCGACTGGCAAGTTGCGCTTCGGCCCGGCTGCTCAACTCATCTGGATTAGAATTGCGGGAACTCATACGAAAGTTCCAGGACAGGCATAATTGGCCAAAGCGCCGCTAATTCAGACTGCTGATGGCAAAAGGCAAAACGGTAGGTCAACAGAATAATCTCAAAGTATGATTGAATTAAGTTATTCATAAATGGACTGGTCAAGGTTTGAGCATGGTATTTTTTTAGCCATATCATAACGCAGATTGGTTTTTCGGCTGCTATCGTATTTTGTCGGGCTTATTGCATAAAATTATGGCAAATATTGTATGGGATTAATCAAGAAAGAGATGCTAGAATTCAGAAAAAACAGTTCCCCAATTGCTTAAACCTAGAAACTCACTTTTTAAAAATCACCACCATCATGATAAAAGCCCCTCTCCATTTGCCGCCATCCGATCTTTTGCATGTTGCTGTCGGTGTGATTAAAAATTCCGCTGGCGATATTCTGATTTCTCAACGTCCTGCGAATGTGCATCAAGGCGGCTTGTGGGAGTTTCCCGGCGGCAAGGTTGAAGCCGACGAATCCGTGCTCCTGGCATTGCGGCGGGAATTGCAGGAGGAGTTAGGGATAGTCGTGGAACGCAGTGAGCCGTTGATTAAAATCCAGCATCATTATCCTGATTTGTCGGTGTTGCTGGATGTGTGGCAGGTGGAAGCGTTTTCCGGTGAAGCACATGGACGCGAGGATCAACCGATACGCTGGGTGGCGGCAAATGAGCTGAAAAACTACAGCTTTCCAGAGGCTAATCTGGCGATTATTCACGCCGCGCAATTACCGGAATTTTATGCGATTCTGAATGACACAGCGCCTGAGATGTTAATAGCCGACTTGGAAAAAATGTTGTCTAACGGCATCCGGCTGATACAGGCTCGCTTGAAAAACCTGTCCTCCTCAGCCGTTGAAGGCTTTTTACTACACGCTCTGCCTTTGTGCCAGCAACACAACGCCCAGCTGTTGCTTAATTCAGCAGCAGCCAGAACCGATCGGCATTTTCACCATCTGGGGCTGCATTTGACCAGTCAGGATTTGATGATGTTTACCGAACGCCCTAAAACCGAAGGTTGGCTGGCGGCTTCCTGCCATAATTTGACCCAGTTGCGGCAGGCGGAAAAAATCGGGGTGGATTTTGCGGTATTGTCACCTATCCTGCGCACCAAGACCCATCCTGTCGCCTTAACTTTGGGCTGGGAAATGTTTGCCGAGCTGGTGGCTGAGGTAAATATTCCGGTTTACGCACTGGGCGGATTGCAGAAGGAAGACAAGGCGACCGCCAAAGCATTGGGAGCACAGGGGATTGCCGGGATCAGCACTTTTTTGAGCTAGTCAGTAAAACAAATGCGTGGAAAACCTGACAGATTCTGCCAACCTGTCAGGTTCAGTTCTGTTATTTAAGTGGCCGTCCTTTGCCGTCTTTGTGCATGTGGCCTGTGAACAATAAAAAGCCTTCCATAAAACCCCACACTACTCCCAAACCGACTCCAAACCCTGCCATCATGGTAATGGTGGTGAAAACTATTTGGGCAATGCCGATGCTATAAAACCCCAGATAAAAACGACTTACACCAAGCCATCCCAATAAAAACGACAAAATCCCGGCCAATATCCGAAACTTTACCGGTCGAATGTCTTTCACATAAGCGCCTAACAAGCCAACTTCGGTCACTACGTCATCTTCTGCTAAAAAATCTACATCGTCACCGGCTTTCGGCGGTTGCTCTGAAGTCCAGGCATCAATATAAAATTCAAAGAATTTACCTTCGTATTTAATCACGCCGGTTTGAATATCTTTGTCGTAGCTTTCTATATGTCCAATCATTTTTATTCCTCAAGTTTTATTGCACGTTTTTTTTGTTTTGTTAATGAGTGCCAGGCAAATTCTGCCTATTTAAATTGATTTATGTTTATCTGCCCTACCTGCAATTGAATGATAAGTTATTCGTCACTCAGGCGCACAGCCAGAACATCACATTTGGCGTGATGTAAAACTGAATTTGCAGTGGAGCCTAACAATAACGCCAAACCATGCCGTCCGTGCGAGCCTATCACAATTAAATCCACCTGATTTTCTTCGGCAATCCGAATAATTTCATCTCGCGGGTCGCCTTGTTCCAAAAATTGCTGCTGCGGATTAAGTTTCGCTTCACTGATAAATGCCGCCAGATTTTTTTCGGCATTGCTAAGCAGAATTTGATTGATTTCAACATCATAATCCAAGCTCTGCATGGCATCATAATTGACATCAACCATCGGCATTAGTTCCGCCACATGCACAATAGTCAGTTTTGCCTGATTCATCTCAGCCAGCTGCTTGGCTTTTACTGCAACCTGTTTGCTGGCTGCGGACAAATCAACGGCCAATAAAATATGCTGATAAATATTCATTTCTTTACTCACAACGTTAGGTTAGTCGAAGTTTTTTGCCTCAGCCACTTATGCTGTTAAGCGACTAGAACAGCATTGCCAGAATCTGGTAGGTTGCCATCATGTAAAGCAAAGCGATACCCAAACTAAATGCCAGGGTTTGCTCCAGTGCGTTGCTTAAAATATGCCCTATCACCGCCCAGTGCCATAATATTAATCCCACTACCACGAAAAAACCCAATACCGTCAAATCACCGCTGGGAACCAGCATCACCGCAGTGGCAGGCACTCCAAACAGTGTTAGCAGCGCATCCGTGCCCAGCAAGGCACAAAAAGTCTGGTGATAGCGTTCTGATTTATGCACCCATGCCAGTGTGACACGTACGAACGCCATTAATAGCACAATGTCCGCCAGCATTTTCAGGATGGCGCTGAACCAGTGACTGCTCATAAACAGCATTAAAAAACTCACCACTGCATAAACCGCCAGCGTCATTTTCGTTAATGCCGGAGAATAAGGCACATCCTGCGGTCCTTTCCTGAACAGGATAATGTCATAAAAAAGCCGTAAAATTTCAGACATAACTACTCCGCGCTTTCTAATTCCAGCTCAGCTTCCATCCACTCGGATTCGGCCTGTGCCAGTGCCTTGTCAACTTGCGTTTTTTGTTCCAGTACTGTTTTCAAGCGTTGTTTTTCAGTGTCGCTATAAATGGCGGGATCCGCCAATTGCTGCTCCAGCTGCATTTGCTGCTGATGATATTTATCCACTGCGGCGGTGGCTTTTTTCACCGCATCCAGCAATGGTTTCAGCCTTTGCCGACGTTCAGCATCCTGCTTGCGCTGGTCTTTGCGAGATACCGTTCCACTGTCGCTACCTGTTTCTACCGGCTCTTCTGAATTTTTCTTTTGTTCTGCCAGCCAAATCCGGTAATCATCCAGATCACCTTCAAACTGTTGGATTTTGCCATCTGCGACCAATAAAAACCGGTCTGTCACCGAGCGCAGCAAATGGCGGTCATGCGAAACCACCAGCATCGCCCCCTGATAGTCCTGCAACGCCACACTCAAGGCATGACGCATTTCCAAATCCAGATGGTTGGTCGGCTCATCCAGCAAGAGCAGATTCGGATTTTGATACACCAGCAACGCCAGCACCAGCCGGGCTTTCTCGCCACCGGAAAACGGCGCGACCACTTCCATCACCTTGTCGCCACGAAAATCAAAACCGCCCAAGAAATTGCGCAAATCTTTTTCGGTCGCTTGCGGGTCGAGTTTTTGCAAATGCCACAGCGGTGTTTCATCCAGCCGCAACTGTTCCAGCTGATGTTGGGCAAAATAACCGATTTTCAACGCATCGGCTTTGCGCAATGTGCCGGTTAAAGACAGCATGTCACCGGCCAATACTTTAATCAAACTGGATTTTCCGGCACCGTTATGTCCCAGCAAACCAATTCTATCACCCGGCACAATCGTCAAAGTGGCATTTTTAACGATGACTTTATCACCATAGCCAATGTCGGCCTCTTCCAGTTGAATTAACTGATTCGGCATTTTTTCAGGTTCAGGGAAACTGAAATTAAACGGCGAATCTACATGCGCTGCCGAAATAAGCTCCATCCGTTCCAGTGATTTAATCCGGCTTTGTGCCTGTTTCGCTTTGGTGGCCTGAGCTTTAAAACGGTTGATAAAGCTTTGGATATGGACAATTTCGCGCTGCTGTTTTTCAAAAGCCGATTGTTGCTGCGCCAGTTTTTCGGCCCGCATGGTTTCAAAGGCGGAATAATTGCCGGTGTAAATCTCCGCTTTTTGCTGCTCAATATGCACGATATGGCTGGCAATGGTGTCGAGAAAATCCCGGTCGTGCGAAATCAGCAATAAGGTGCCGGGATATTTAATCAACCAATCCTGCAACCAGATTACCGCATCCAAATCCAGATGGTTGGTCGGTTCGTCCAGCAATAACACATCAGAACGACACATTAACGCCTGTGCCAGATTCAAACGCATTCGCCAGCCACCGGAAAAGGAATTCACCGGATGCTGTTGCTGTTCAGTAGTAAAACTCAGGCCGCTCAATAATCGTGCGGCTCGTGCTATTGCGGTGTAGCCGCCAATATGATCCAAAGCCGCGTGCAACTCACCAATCTTTAAACCGTCATGCTGCTGTTCGGCAATTTCCAGCTGTTTTTGCAAGGTTCGCAATCCCTGGTCGCCATCCAGCACATAATCAATTGCCGAACAGTTTAGTGCCGGGGTTTCCTGGGCAACATGGGCAACTTCCAGATTTGGCGGCATGGAAAAATCACCTTCATCCACATGCAATTCACCGCGCACCATCGCAAACAAACTGGATTTTCCGACTCCGTTCGCTCCGGTAATCCCGACTTTTTGGCCTTTGTGAATTGTGAAAGAGGCGTTGGCGAACAAAACCTGTGTGCCGCGCCGCAGGGAAATATTTTTGAAATTTAACATAACGCTAAAATTGAAATTGTTACAACAGCCTTTTCTTAAAGGACAGACAGTCGCGGATAGCTTTTACAAACCACGCTCAATCATGCCTTCGGCCTGTTCGGCAAATTTTTCCAGATCGCCGACTTTCATGGTTTCCACCGGAATAATGAAGGCAGAATCGAGGTCAATATAAATATAAACATATTTATTACCATATTCGAGCCGTGCCAAATCTTTCCACGCCAGTTTTTCTTTGCCGGATGGGGATTTCACCACCAGATAATGCTGCTCAATGCTCATTTGATATTGGCCGAACATGCTTTCTTTTTCGGCTTCGGTGTATTTTGCCAAAATCTGGTTGCGGATATCGTGTTTTATTTCATACGGTTTAATCACAAATACCCATAACGAACCGAGCGCAAGAATATAGGCAGGCACTTCGATGTCGCTGTAATAAAGATAATAAAACAGGCTGACAAACAGCATCACCCCCAAAATAAAAATCCGGTGTTTGCGCATTTCGTCCTGCAACTGCACGTTGTTTTTAAAGCGCATTTCGTTAAAGTGGATTAAATCTTCCTGACGGAATTCGTATTCAATTTCATACATTATGATGATCTTCGCGGTTGATTGGCAGGTTAAAAAATTCCTGCAAGATTAAGAACGTTGACGGATACTGGGCTCATGCTGAGCTTGTTTTTTCTTTTTGTTTTCTATTATAAACGGAGTGCTGGTTTTTCAATCAAGTTTAAAGCGAGCTACTTCCCTCTCTTGTCAGACAAGCACATTGCTAACCCAACTGCCGCATTTGTCTTAAAATCCAGCGTTGCCGCTTAAACACATAATTGCTGGGATGATTGGCTTGAAAGCGAATCGGATTCGGCAAAGTTGCTGCCAATAACGCCGCTTGCGAAGATGTGAGCTGTTTTGGAGTCACGCCAAAATATTTATAACTGGCTTCATTAATCCCGAATAAATGGTCGCCAAACTCGGCGATATTCAGGTAAACCTCCAGAATCCGCTCCTTGCTCCAGAAACTTTCAATCAAAAAGGTAAACCAGGCTTCCACGCCTTTGCGCAGCAAACTTTTATTCGGGGTTAAAAACAGGTTTTTCGCCACTTGCTGACTAATGGTGCTGGCACCGCGCAGTTTCCCGCCTCTGGCACGCGCTTGAATCGCCTTGCGAATTGATTCCAAATCAAAACCGGAATGAAGATAAAACTTTTGATCTTCCGAAGCAATTACTGCCCGAGAAGCATTCGGAGAAATTTCATCATAACTCACCCAGTCATAACGTATCGGTTTAAAGGTTTGCTGCTCACGCACATCTTCAAAATGCCGATACAGCATAAACGCGGAAGTAGGCACCGGCAGCCAACGCAGCAACATCACAAAAATGACTGACGTAGCAGTGAAAGTCAACATCGTCAGTACAATCCATTTGCGCATAACTTTCCAGATTGAGCGGCTGGACCGATGTTCGGCCTCTTGCATAGCGTTGATATATTGCGATTGAAGAATCATAAAAACCTATTGATATTTAAAAAACAGCCGCAAATTATAGCGTTAAATAACCCAAACGCAGTGTGAACAATTTATTTAATCTGATTGCGGCAAAAATCACGTTAAAATAGCGGCCATTATTTCAATCAAAAGGCTCGCGATGTCTGAACCGGCGCATTCTCATACCCATTCACATTTTGGCGATATCGCTGAACAATCCGGCACCCGCCTGGCTATTTCTCTGGTTTTGACCTTGGCTTTTGTGGTTTTTGAGGCGGTTGCAGGATACAGGGCTCATAGCTTGGCTTTGTTGTCGGATGCCGGACATAATCTGACTGATGTCATTGCACTGGGGTTAAGCTGGTATGCGCTTCGATTAAGCAGTCAACCGGCTCATGCGGGAAAAACTTTTGGCTATCATCGCGCCGGAATTCTGGTTGCACTGATTAATTCCGCCACACTCATTCTGATTGCCTTCAGCATTCTTTATGAAGCCTACCAACGATTTTTGCTGCCCATGCCGGTGGATGCGCAAACCTTGATTGGCGTGGGCTCAATCGCTTTTTTTATCAATGCCGGAACCGCGTGGTTAATTATGCACGGCAGTGAGCACGACTTGAATCTGCGCAGCACTTTTGTGCATTTAATGGGCGATGTGGTTTCCACCATTGGCGCGGTGTTGGCCGGTGTGGTGATTTTTTATACCCAACTGACCTGGTTAGACCCGCTGGTTAGTGTGTTAATTGGTTTGCTGATTATGTGGAATGCCTGGGGAATTTTGCAGGAAACCATTGTGATTTTGCTGGAAAGCACTCCCGCTGATATTGATATGAGCGAAATTGTCCGCGATTTGATGAGTGTGAAAGGCGTCGGTGGTGTGCATGATTTACACGTCTGGAGCATCACTCAAAACCTGCGGGTATTGTCGGCGCACATTCTGGTGAGTGATGACCTGCACATCAGTGACGGCGCCTTAATTCAGCGGCAGATAAATCAGCTGGTGAGCGAACATTACAATATTCATCACACCACCTTGCAACTGGAATGCCAAGGCTGTAAACCTGATTTGCTGTATTGCGATTTAAACAAACATTCACACTCGCACCATCACCATTCGCATGAGCATCGACACGACCACGAACATCAGCACGGTGAAACTTGCAAACATTGAAGGCTCTGTGATTCATAGTGCCAGTGATGTTTCAGCATTTTGGCGATGCCGGTGTTTTTTTGTTACCCCGTTTTTAAGGTATCATAAGCAAACGTTCTGTAACTTGTTAAAATTTCTCTCTGTACATGACAAAAATTTAGCTCG
>CAIQWF010000100.1 GCA_903875455.1 uncultured Pseudomonadota bacterium | reverse complement strand
TGATTCAACATAAATTTTCCGGTGTATTTTTGGAGTCCAAACTCGCGAGTTTGGACTCCGGCCTAGCAACTAAATACCGAAGAACTTTTGTTTTGTTACTTAATACACAAGCTACCTTAGCCTTAAGCAAACGATGGTTATGGCGCATAGGTGGCTAAAAAGTTTGGATAAAAAATTATGAGTGAGTCAAGTAAAGCTTCTGCGTGGCTAAATAGGGGAAATGCCCAAGAAGACCCAATATATGTCTTTCAAGATTTCTGGATAGGCTTTAATAATTTATATAACAATTCGTCTAGTAGTAAAGAGTCTGAAAAAATAAAAACTTGGATAGAAGATAATGTTTCTGAAGGTGAATCTCAGCAAATACTCCAAGACTATGTTTTAGATGTAGATTATTTACTTTTAGAGCCAGTTATCAATATGGCCAATGGTAAAGAAATTACATCAAATAGAACATCGTTCGAGTCAGCAGTTGATTCAAAGATGAAGCTTAAAGAATTGTTTATGATCATTTATAAAGTACGATGCAACCTCCTTCATGGACAAAAAACTCCATCTAGGGAAAGAGATGTAAAGCTTTGCCAATCAGCTTCACCTTTTGTTAAGTGCATGTTAACTCGCTAGGCGCATTAGCAACAAGAGACTGTGAAAGTATTATCAAAACTCATAAAAATCAGCAAAAATACGCTGTAAGTCATTGATTCTTCCTAGTCGAAAGTGCAAATTTTGGCGATTTTCTGAATACTTTCACAGTCTCAACAACCTAATGTACCGCATGAAAAACACCAACATTCGACGGAATACGCTAAAAAGCTATGTCAGCCTATAAAATATCAAAACCTTGCCTTTTCAATCGCCTTAATTAAAACGCAATTCCTTTTTAAAAGAACCGCTAGGGATGCACAAACGGGAAAAAACCATGAGCGCAGTATTAAAAGATAATCGAATCAGTGTAGAAGAGTATTTACGAGGTGAATTACTCTCCGAAACTAAGCATGAATATATTGATGGCTATGTTTATGCAATGGCAGGCGCAAGCAGCAATCATGGACGTATTGCCAGTAATTTGTCACGAGAACTAGGTCAACATTTAAAAGAATTGCCTTGTGATGTGTTTGTCGCTGATTTCAAAGTCAATGTGAATAAAACCAAATTTTTTTACCCTGATGTCGTTGTGATTTGTACCCCTGAAAATGGCGATGCGTATTACACTGAAAAACCGGTATTGATTGTCGAAGTGCTATCCGGTTCAACCCGGCGCAAAGACCGTACACTGAAACAGTTAGCCTATCAATCATTGCCCAGTTTGCTGGAATATGTGTTAATTGAACAGGATTTTGTCGATGTGGAAGTGTCAAGGCGTTCTGCGAATTGGGATTCTCATCATTATTTTTTAGACGATGAGGTTTATTTTGACTCAGTGGATTTAAAACTGCCTGTAACAGAAATTTACCGCCGAGTAGATAATGAAGATATGCGTGAATTTTTGCAAAAAAATGCAGTGATAAAATAAAACAGACGCATGTTGATGAGTTCAGCGCCGCCAAAATTACAATACGATTTTACCTTTTAATACCAGTCGCCCAGGAAGATTTATGAAGTTTTTACCCTATGCTTTTACTTTGCTTTTAAGCACGACCTCATTTTCAACGTATGCCGCCGATAAGTTTAAAGTCTGTGCCGATCCTTTAAATCCGCCTTACTCCAGCAAAAATCAGGACGGTTTTGAAAATAAAATTGCCGAACTGTTTGCGAAAAAGTTAGGGCAGGAACTCGAATATACCTGGCTGCCGCAGCGCATCGGGTTTATTCGCAATACTTTGAAAGCTGAAATTGAAGGCACCGACCAATTTAAATGTGATGTGGTCATGGGTGTGGCTTTGGGCGACGATTTAACCTTGAACTCACAACCTTATTATCATTCGCAATATGTGATGTTGATTGCGAAAGGGCGCGGCTGGGATAACATTACAATTCCTGAACAGTTGGGTTCTTTGCCGCTGGATAAACAGGAAAAGTTGAAAATCGCCATGTTTGACCGAGGCCCCGGCACGGACTGGTTGCAGCAGGTCAATTTGCTGGAACAAGGGATTCCTTATCAAAGCATGAGCGGTGATGAAAAAAATAACACTGCGATGACGATTGAGCAGGATTTGCGTAACAAGAAGATTGATATTGCGATTTTGTGGGGACCGCTGGCGAGTTATGTGTTGTCGAAAAGCCCTAAGAATAGCTATATCGTGTTGCCGATGGCTTCCAGACCAAATTTGAAGTTTGATTTTTCCATGGCAATGGGAGTGCGTAATAATGATGAAAAGCGCAAAACCATGTTAGATAAATTAATCACTGAAAATAAAGCGGAAATTGAAGCGATTTTGAAGAGTTATCAGGTGCCGTTGTTACCGATTCCTAAAGTTGCGCCGCGTAAGGATGATTAAAATATTTTTAGCTATATCCACAAGTCGGAGACTGTAAAAAAATCTGTGTAAAGGTCAAAAAAGTTAAAGGGCTAGTCGGTCATGGAACATAATCATAAACTGGTTCTATTGGGGTGACAGCTCCCATAATATTTAACCACCTAAAAACAGAATTAACAGAATAATTTAACCTTGTTCCTGTGTGTCTGTTGTACAAAGCCAAACAAAAACAAGGCTTTAAATAAATTCGGCTTTTATAACTAACACACTCTAAATTGATTATAAAACCCCGTTCGAATATGCTGAATAAAGCTGGTTTTTTCCCGGTGCTGCCTTGTTTTTTATGCCTTTACTACCTTAAATAGTTGTAGATTAGCTCTTGACAGCAAACTTCCAAACATAAAAAAAGCCTGATCTTGCCGCCAAGACCAAGCTTTTTGAATGCTAACAGAAAAACGCTTAATACACGTCTCTCACATAACGCTTATCCTTTTTCAATTGGTTCACATACTCAACCGCCTGCTCCGGCGTTCTGTTCCCAAACTTGGCTATCACATCATGCAAAGCCTGATCGACATCTTTCGCCATCCGGTACGCATCGCCGCAAACGAAAAAGTAACCGCCCTGTTCTAGCCAGGCGAATAACTCCGAGCCATGCTCCAGCATTTTATCCTGCACATAGATTTTTTCAGCCTGATCTCTGGAAAACGCCAAATCCAGACGGTTTAAAACGCCGCTGTCCTGCATGGCTTGCAACTCATCTTTGTAGATGAAATCGGTCGCTGCATTGCGGTCGCCAAAAAATAACCAGTTTTTGCCGCTGGCCTGTCTGAATTTGCGCTCCTGCAAAAAGGCGCGGAACGGTGCAATTCCGGTACCGGGGCCAACCATAATCATCGGTAAACTGTTATCGTCCGGGACACGGAAAGTTTTATTCGGAGTGAAAAATACTTTGACCGGATTGTCGGCATCGGCAATATCCGCCAGATAAGTGGAACACACTCCTTTATGGTCGCGGTTATGGCTGTGATAACGGACACTGGCAACGGTTAAATGCACGCTGTCGGGATACATTTTACCGCTGGAAGAAATCGAATAAGCCCGATGTTGCAGCGGTTTCAATAACGCCAAAAATTCAGCCGCTGAAAATTCCACTTGCGGGAATTGCAGCAATAAATCCAGGGTATCGCGGCCCCACAAATAATCAGCCAGCTTGTCTTTATCGCCGCTGGCGAGAATGCCGTTTAACTCCTGGTCGCCGGAACGCTGGGCAATTTCTTCGATTAATTCCTTGCTTGGCAGTTTAATTTCAAACTGACAGCGCAAAGCTTCCGACAAGGAGGTCAACTCGCCATTGCTTGGCACTTCTTCATCGCCAGTGCAGCCAATCGCTTTAATAATATCGCTAACCAGTTGCGGGCAGTTGCTTGGAACTACGCATAGCGCATCGCCGGCTTCATAACTTAAACCGGAACCGGCAATTGAAATTTCATAATGGCGGGTTTCTTTCGATGAATTGGCAGCGGTAATCAGTTTGTTGACCTGCAACGTGGCCGGGAACGGATTTTTGCGGCTGTATTGCGGCTTGTCCTGCGCTGGAGCCTGAACATCAATCACCGTGCCTGTCGTGGTGCCTTCCGCCATAATCGGAATCACGCAACCAATCCAGTTTTCCGCCGGGGTTTCAAAATCCACGTCACAATCGACGCGGTCATAAATCCGTTTCGCGCCTAATTCACTGAGTTTTTGATCCCATTCTATCCCGGCCTGACAGAATAAATCGTAACTGGTGTCGCCTAACGCCAGCACTGAATACTGGGTGTTTTCCAAGCGTGGCGCGTTATCGGCATTCACCGCATCCCAGAGCATTTGTGCATTATCCGGCATGTCGCCTTCGCCGTAAGTGCTGGTCACAATTAGCAAATAGCCCATGTCTGCCAAAGCGCTGGCTTCCACTTCGTCCATGCTTTTAACCACCGGAAGCAAGCCGAGAGTTTTTGCCGCCGCTGCTGCATCATTGGCAACTGATTCGGCATTGCCGGTTTGCGAGCCGTACAGAATGTGGAGCACCCGCGCATTTTCTGCTTTTGATTCTCCTGCGCTATGGAGAATGTGACTGTGCATACCGGCGAAAAATCCAGACAACCAGGCACGTTGATTATCACTGTAAGGGGCGTTTTGAGGAATGTGAAGTGTTGTTGTCATGTTTTTCTTAAATCGTTATCTGAGTGAAATATTGGGAGCGATAACAGGAGCGCAAGTAAGCTTGCACTCCTGTCCAGATTTTATGCCGCTAACATTGCCTGCACGACTTCCAGGCTTGCATGTCGGGCCAGGTGCTCTTCCACAGAAATCAAACCGCTTAATGCTGCGCGGTTAATTTTATCCTGCTCCATAATCCAGGCGGTGGTGCCCATCGAATAAATACTTTGCACATCACGTTTTATCAACGCCGCTTTATAATCATTCAAGCGTTTGTTTGCCAACAAAGAACCCAGTTGTTCGTCAGTATAAGCACTGTAAGCTTCACGGGCATTTTTCAGCAGCGCATCCTGCAATCTGCGTGGCCGCTCGGTGATTAATTTTGCAATCTGCTGATTAATCAATTCATCGGTTTGTGCCGCTTCCGGCATCGATTTCAACTGCTCTTTCACCAACTGCTCGGCTTTGTTCAACACGGAAAAACTGTTGATTAATTTAAAGGTCAATTTACTGTCAATTTCGCCATATTCGGGAATTTTGCCGTTAAACAACACCGATTCGGTTTGATAGGCCTGTTTCAACTCTGCTGTTTGTTGCGCAGCAAACGAAACTGCCAACTCTTCTATCATGGCTTTACGGTCTGTGGCTGACAAAATAAACTTCGCCGTCTGGGTTTTGTATAACCACAGCGGAATCGCAAATTTGAAATGTTGCCGCTCGTTTTGCCAGTTCTCCAAAATGGTTTGGGCTTTCGCTGAGCCGGTATATTCAATATGCTGCTCCAACATATAAAGAATAAACTGTTCATGCGCTGCGGCGACATCTGATTCTTCGGTTAAGTTGTGAATTTCAACCGATGAGTTATCGTATAAATCTTTCAACCGATTTTCCGGGTCATACTGGTAAGCATTACCGCCGGACATGCCGGTGCAAAAGCCTTTGCCGAAGCCGCCCAGATTCAACACCGCGCCGTTAATCATGTATTCGCAGCCGAAATCGCCCACGCCTTCCACGACTGCCATTGCGCCGGAATTACGCACCGCAAAGCGGTCGCCGCCTTCACCGTTGATAAAAGCCTTGCCGCCGCTGGCGCCAAACAGGGCAAAGTTGCCGATTAATACGTTTTCACCGGCTTTGGTGGAGCCGCCACCGGGCGATTTAACGATAATGGTGCCGCCGCACATGGTTTTACCCACACCGTCGTTACAGGTGCCTGTATGCTCAAAGCGCATCCCATCGTTCAGGAATGCGGCATAACTTTGTCCGGCGGAACCGGTGGTGCGAACAACAATGCTGTCGGGAGCGAAATAATAACGACCGTGCTGGTTTTTATATACCGTTTTCAAACCAGTACGTTGCTCGTCACTGAGTTCGTAAGTCAGCATTCTTTCAATATCAATGGCAGCCTGACCGCCAAGGGTTTTATGGCGGTTATTCAGCTTGAATTCGCTGCCTTCAATCACCACTTGTGACTGTTTGCCAGCAATCAGACCGGATTTAACCAGAGCGATAATTTTATCGTCAATGATAAAATCAGCTTCCAGATAAATCGGTTTTTCCACTTTAACTTCGGGCACCTGCGCTAACAGGCGGGTGAAATCCAGTTGCCCAACCATGCTTGGATGATTGATTAAATGCAGCAAATCAGCCTGGCCGCGAATTTCAGTCAAGCTGCTGTAACCTAAATCTGCCAGAATTTCCCGCACTTCATGCGCCAGATTCATCAGATATTGTGCTAACACCCGCGCATCGCCTTTGAATTCTTCGTGGTCAGTGGTTAAACCGGCTGGACACTTGACGTTACAGTTTTTCGCCATGACACAACGCAGCATCATTAACGCAGTTGTGCCGAATTCAAATGAATCCGCACCTAAAATCGCCGATTTCACCACGTCCAAGCCGCTTTGATGGGCACCTGAGCAACGTAAAATCACTTTATCGCGCAAACCGTTCGCCGCCAAAGCCTGATGGACTTCGGCAATCCCGATTTCCGCCGAGCGGCCGGTATTTTTCAAACTGGTGACTGCTGCGGCACCGGTGCCGCCGGTATTGCCGGCAACGTTAATCACATCTGCGCCCGCTTTTGCTACGCCGACCGCAATAGTGCCGATACCTTCAGAAGAGACCAGTTTTACAATTACGCGAACCCGTGCCGCTTTCGCATCGTGAATTAACTGCCCTAAATCTTCAATCGAATAAGTGTCATGATGCGGCGGTGGACTGACTAATTCCACTTTTGGTGTACCGCCACGCAATGCGGCAATCTCGACCGAGACTTTCATCGCCGGTAATTGTCCGCCTTCGCCGGGTTTCGCCCCTTGACCGATTTTAATTTCGATTTCTTCAATATTGGCATCGGCCAAATAGCCTGCCCAAACCCCGAAACGACCGGACGCAAATTGTTTGATTTTGCTAGAGCGCAAGGTGCCGAAACGGCTGGAATGTTCGCCGCCTTCACCGGAATTGCTTAACGCGCCGACAATGTTTACGCCTAATGCCACCGCCTCATGAGCTTCGGCCAATAACGCGCCGTGACTCATCGCACCCGAGGCCAGTGTCGGGGTAATTTGATGGGCAGGTTGTACTTGCGCTAATGGGATTGAATTTCGGGCTGTTTTAACGGTAGTCAGATAATTGTGCAATAACCCGCCTGCTTGTACTCCTGTCACGTTCAAACTTTGTGCAGTTACCGTTGTCGAAAAACTTTCATCAGCAAAACGTTGTTTTAAATGTTTTGCTAAAGCCTGCAAACGTGCCGCGCTGTTGTTTTCAGTAAAACTGATAACAAAACCATCGGCTTGTAACGCCACACTTAATCCGCGAATCAAATAATTATTGTTACCGCGCAAATTCTGTTTGCCTAAAATCCGGTCAAACTCAGCTTGTGTTTGCGCTTTGGAAATATCCGCCGGAAACTCCATAATGTCGCGCAAAGCCGCTGGACGGGAATCGCGCTCCAGGTACAAGTTTTTAGCAAAGCTGCGATAAGCCGGAGTAATGCCGAAATTGTCAATTTGCTCAGGGGTACGTTTTTCGTAACCGGTATCGATATAAGCGGTATCGCTGGCAACCGGTGCTTGCTGCTGCGGAATATATAAAATCGGCTCGTCGGTCATATTGATATATTCCCGTACCGCCGTGTTGCCGAAGCTATGTCCGGCGCCGTCTTGCCGCTCTTTAAACAGACCTAAGAACGGAATATCCTTTTCTTCATGGACACTTAAGGCTTTTTGATGCCATTCTGTGCTGCTTGCGGCAATATCGGCATAACGCACACCGCCGATGGAAGAGTGAATATTCGGGAAATACGGTTTTAATTTCGGTTCGTCGGTATCCAAACAGTTGGATTCAAAAAACTCGCCGCCGATATAGCTTTCAGCAGTACACAAACCAAACTTGCCCATGGTTTTCATCAGGGATTTTTCTACCCCTTTCTGAAAGTTATACAACGCTTTTTGTTGCTGTGCAGAATCGGCATAATGACTGATAACACGATTATGGACGCTTAACGGACAGACGCCCGATGCCCCAAAACCTAATAAAGTTGCGATATCATGGGGGCTGGCGGCTTGTCCGGTTTCGGCGATTAATGAAGAGTTAAAGCGTAGGCCCTGATTTACTAAATGCTGGTTGGCAGCAGCAATCATTAGCAATGCCGGAATCGCAGCTTTTTCAGCGCTGATATTTCTATCGCTGAGAATGATAATGCCAACATTGGCACGCGCGGCTTTTTCCACTTCCTGACAAACGCTGAGGAAAGCCTGCTCTAACGCTTTTTCATTGGCTTTTGCATCAGAAAAATCCGGTTGATACAGCATATCCAAAGTGACAGTGCTGACTGCGGTTTGCTGGCGGATTTGCTCCAGTTGTACGCGCTGCAAGATTGGTGAATCGATAACCAGTTGTTTACTGTTACTTTGGGCAAAAGTCGGTTTTGCTCCTAACGCCACCCGCAAAGTCATGCCATCACTTTCGCGCAAAGAGTCCAGCGGCGGATTGGTAACTTGGGCAAAACGCTGGCTGAAATAACGCGACATGCCGCCTTCCGCTTTAGAAAGTGCGTTCGGGGCAATGCCATAGCCCATAGCCGAAACTTTTTCCAGTCCGGTCGTTAAAATCGGGTCGAGCAAAAATTTGAAACTTTCCTGATTTAAGGAATAGGCGGTATGTTGCTGGTCAATATTCAAAGCATGACTGTTATCCAAAGCCGACAACTCAACTTTTGGCAACTCGGACAAATGGATGCAGCTTTGCTTCAGCAAGGCTTTATAGTCTTTTTCTTTCGCTAGGCGTTCCATCACTTGATGGCTGTCGTAAGCTTCACCTGTGGTATGGTCAAAATACAACATCCCGCCCGCTTCAATCCGCCCACGTCTTAACACCTGCTCAGGCGGAAAATCAATTTGTCCGGCCTCCGACATCACCGCCAAATATTCTTTGGTTTCCACCGAACGCAATGGCCGCAAACCCAAGCGGTCTAAACGTGCGCCAACACGAATGCCATCATTGAAAATCAAGGCAGCAGGGCCATCATTTTTTTCTTCGTACAGGCTGAAATATTCCAGCATCGCCCGCACGTCTTCAGATAAAGTCGGGTCGTTTTCCCACGCCGGTGGCATCATTGCCAATACCGCAGTGACAATATCCAACTCGTCTTCGTTAATGCGGCGGGTTAAAGTCTGGTCTAAACGGCCAGAATCGGATTGTCCACAAGGAAAGACAATATGCTTGTTATGTTGCCGCGCAATTGCACATTCGCTCAAACGGTTTTTTTTGTCGGTATTCAACTCGCCGTTATGTGCCAGATAGCGGAACGGCTGCGCCATCATTGTTGCCGGTGCAGTGTTGGTAGAAAAACGGGTGTGGAAAAACAGGGTGCTGATTTCGTGGTCAACATCGTATAAATCGGTGAAATAAGGGATGACTTCAAACGAATTCAAACGCCCTTTGTAAACCTGAGTCCGCGAGCTCATTGACAGCGGATAAAAGCCGCTTAATTCTGGACGATTAAAGCCTTCGCTTTCAATCGCCAATAAGGCTTTTTGAATATAACGTTCAAATTCGTCATGGCTGGCATTTTTTAAAACGGCTGGGCGGGCAAAAATCGCCTGCTGAATCGGATATTGGGCTTTAATCGCTGCCGTATTTAATACACTGTTATCAACCGGAATTTTTCGCCAGGTGATTAGCGGCAAATCAAAGGCTGTCAGATGTTTGTTGACCAAAGCGCTGGCTTCACAATCATAATGGTCGTGATCTTCAGGAAAAAAGAAATTCGCCACCCCAAACTGGCCTAATTCCAGATCAGTCATGCCGGTTACTTTGCGAAAGAATTTTAACGACAGATCAATATTCACGCCCGCGCCGTCGCCAATTCCTTCTGCGCTCATGCCGCCGCGATGAGGAATAGTACATAATGCCTCATGTGTTTTAATTAACAAATCATGGCTTTGTTTGCTCTTTTTGTGGGTAATAAAACCGACTCCGCAACTATCCTGTGATAAATCAGCGTCATAAAGCATTTTGTCTATCTGTGTGTTATGGGAATTTCTAACCATTATCATCCCGATCCTATCGAACTGTATTTTAAGTGGCGGCCTTTATAGTGTTTTACTGCCATGCGTGGTAAAGTCAAGCCATAAATAATGGCACGACAGACATTTAAAGGCTTAAAAAAATTTCATCCTTTTATGAAAAAATTTCAATGAGTGAAACTTTTTAATAGTAACATAATATTAAATCAGTGTCATTTCTGAAAAAATCAAATGGGAAATAGCTAAATATTATGAATGAAAATTTTGATGTTCTTATTGTAGGCGGCGGCATGGTGGGCGCGGCTGTGGCTTGTGGTTTAGGTGGCAGTTCTTTAAAGGTGGCGGTGCTTGAAACTTTAATGCCGGAGGCTTTTTCTGCTGAACAACCTCATGATTTGCGGGTTTCCGCGTTAAGCATTGCTTCAAAAAATATTTTGGCGACTGTGGGGGCCTGGGATGGGGTGTTAAATCGCAGGTTTTGCCCGTTCAAACGGATGCGGGTTTGGGAAACCGCCGGTGATACCGAGTTTTGCAGCGACGCTATTAAGCATGAAGAATTAGGCTTTATTGTCGAAAACCGCATTACCCAACTGGCTTTGCTGGACAGAATGCAAGAATTTGAGAACATCAGTTTTTATTGTCCAGTCACGATTAAAAAAATCAGTTATGCCGCAACCGGTTCACAAATCGAATTAGACGATGGACGAATTTTGACTGCAAAGTTGTTAGTTGCCGCTGATGGCGGACAATCGCGGGTCAGACAAACCGTAGGATTGGGCGTAACCAGCTGGGATTATCAACAACATGCGCTGGTGATTTATGTCGAAACCGACTATCCGCAGCAAGATATAACTTGGCAGCGCTTTGTGCCTAGCGGTCCGCAAGCCTTTTTGCCGCTGCCGGGCAATTATGGCTCGCTGGTTTGGTACAATTCGCCCGATGAAGTCAGTCGGTTAAAAAATCTGCCTTACGAGCAGCTAATGGCAGAATTGCTGGCAACATTTCCCCAAGAGTTAGGGAAATTGAAACAAATTTTAGGTGTTGCCAGTTTTCCTTTAAAACGCCAGCACGCGCAAAGCTATGTAAAACAAGGTGTGGTTTTAGTTGGCGATGCCGCGCATACCATTAACCCATTAGCAGGACAAGGGGTGAATATCGGCTTGCTGGATGCCGCTGCCCTTGCAGAAGTGTTAACTGAAGCGCAGCGTAAAGGCGAAAATATTGCAGATGTAAAAATCCTGAAACGCTATGAAACCATGCGCCGCACTGAAAACCTGAAAATGATGACCACAATGGATATTTTTTATCAAGCTTTCAGCAATCAGATTTTACCGCTGAAAATTTTGCGCAATTTAGGCTTGGGTTTGGCCGAAAGAATCTCGCCGCTGAAAAACAAAGTGATGCGGGCGGCAATGGGGCTGGAAGGTAAATTGCCAAAATTAGCACGCGGACAAGCTTTGCTGTGAAAACTGATTAGACAACAAAAAACCGCCTTTGGTTTTGCTTGGCGGGTTTGGCTTAAAATAAAACGAAGCGCAACAAAAGTGGCTAAGAGTTAATACGCCTTTACCCACTGCAAATCAGGTAACATCTTAAAATCTTTGATATTGTCTGTTGCCAACTCCAACTGTGTCACAACGGCTGTTGCGCCGATTAAGGCATCGGGAATCAGTAAGCCATGACTTTTGCTGTAAACGATGAGCTAATGATACGCTTGGGCAGAGATGACAGCAGACAATGGAATCAAATCAAACTCCGCAATTAAAAGTTTAGCTAGATTAACTTCACGTTTGTTTCGACAGCCAACGACCAATTCCATTGCAGACACCGCAGAAATTGCCAAATAAGTCTGCATTTGTCGTTGCTGTTCAATAAAATCGGCGGCTTGTTCATTGCCACGAGACAAGTCAATCAATACCGTTGTGTCTAATAACAAACCATTCATCTTGACTGCCATTGTTGTTGTCTAATCTGCTGTAAATATTGGTGCGAGTTTTCTATATCGCGCCACATGCCAAAGGCAGGATTATTGCGGATAGACGTTGTTTGCGCGGTTTGTTGTTGAACAGGTTTGATGGGGTTTGTGCTTTCAATGCCTAGTCTGAAAAAGTGGATAACTTTAAATAATTCAGTGAGTTGCTGTTCTGGAATTAGGTTTATTTCATGCTGCAATTGTTCTTTGATAAGTAAGGTTGTCATGTTGTAAATCCTCAGATGGCAGATAATTTGCTTCATTTTACATAAATTTTAACCTTTGAAACAGGCAATAAAAAACCGCCTTTGGTTTTGCCGTGGGCGGTTTTTATAGACAATAATGATTTTACCCCTTAATATTTGTATATGTTTAAAGTATACAAATGCAAATGAAAAACACACTTTTAAATTGCACCGGTTTTCAATGGGATTACGGGAATGACACAAAAAATTGGTTAAAACATCAAGTGACTTCTGTTGAATGCGAAGAAATTTTCTTTAATCAGCCTTTAATTGTGGGGGAAGACAGTCGGCATTCTTTGTCAGAAGCCCGATTTTACGTCTTGGGAAAAACAGAGCAACAACGGCGTTTATTTGTGGTTTGCACGGTCAGAAATAATTTAATTCGCGTTATTTCAGCGCGAGATATGAGTAAAAAAGAAAGAGAGGTTTATTGCCATGCCGAAAACAATGCCTGATTTTGCCAATGAGCAGGAAGAACAACTATTTTGGTCAGAACATGACTCTGCGGAATATGTTAATTGGGAGCAAGCCGTGCCAGTTGTGTTACCGAATTTAAAGCCAACAACTAAAACGATTTCATTGCGCTTGCCTGAAGCGATGATTGAACAATTGAAATTATTAGCCAATAAGCGTGATGTGCCTTATCAATCCTTGTTGAAAGTTTTTTTAGCGGAAAGAATTCAGCAAGAATTTACGTCAACATTGTCATAAAAACTTTAGCCACAGGCAACAAAAAACCGCCTTTGGTTTTGCTTGGCGGTTTTTAGTATAATCACCAAGGAGCTTCGTCAAAATCATCATTTGCCCATTCCGCTTTGGGTGACGGGGCAGTTTGGGGTGATTGTGCATAATCACCGCCGCTTTCTGCTGGTGAATTGCCGCCGATCAGTTCGACATTTCCCACCATGACATTCAGGCTTGCGCCGTTGCTGCCGTCCTGTTTTTTGTAGGTTTTGATGGAAACTTCGCCTTCCACCAGCACTTGTTTTCCTTTTTTCATAAACTCTTTCAGTTTTCCTTCGGCTCTTTTGCCAAACAGTGAGCAGTCAAAGAACTGGGTTTTTTCGTTGTCGCCGAAGCCGGTGTTATTGGCGACTGAGAAGGACAGCACAGGTGTGCCGTTGGGGATGTATCGTAATTCGGCATCGCGGGTCAGCCTGCCGGTGATAATTAATTTGTTCATGGGCTTTTTTCTACTATAGCTGAAAGGATTATTAAGAAATAATTAACCAATTTTTATTGGTTGTCAATCTACTATACTTTTTATTCTTGCGTGTTCTTTTTTACCATTTTTTTCAGGGTATAGTTCAAATTTTACTATCGAATTCACCTCTATTTTTGGGGTTAAATGAAAATTTATCGATAAATTAAAATAGTATTCGTTATTGCCGCATTTTAAAAAACCATCTTTTCCTCTTTCATTATTGTGAATAAATTTCAGAATAGTTCCTTGTAAAATGTCTGTTTTTATTTTTTCTTGGGTAATATTTTCAACAATGAAACTTTTCCAATAATTTTTTAATT
>CAIQWF010000099.1 GCA_903875455.1 uncultured Pseudomonadota bacterium | reverse complement strand
TTGAGATTTTATGGCGTAAGGTTAAATATGAATGGTTGCCTTTGTCGTGTTACGTCAGTTATGCAAATTTGAAAAAAACGGTGGTGGATATACTTTCAAATTTTGGAACTAAATACCGTATAACTTTTGTTTAACTACTTAAGAAATTGCTTTGCCGACATTATCATGATGATAGGTTTCAGTAATAGAGCCGCCGGGGATATAATCAGAAACAGCTGTTGCGGTTTTGGATGGAAAAATAATGCCTTTTAAGGTGTTGTGATAAAAATTCAGGCCGATATTGAAATCTTTATTCAGTTGATAATCGGCATTAAATTCAAAAGTATCAATCTTTTCAGGTTTTAGATTGGGATTAGGAATCATAAAATAAGTGCTGGTATAAGTATTTCCGTCTTTTCCTGAAAAAGAGCCAAAATGCTGACCGGCATAAAACATCGATGGAGCTAAAAAAGCACTGCCGTATAGAAACTTGGTGGTGATTTTATCGGCGGGCTTAAAGACCAAACCTAATTTAGGATTAAAAGTGCCGTTATATCGGGAGTTTTGGTCATAACGAAGCGCAACACTGGTGGATAACATTTCATGCCAGTTTGCATTCCACTGTAAATAACCGGCGACATTGCCATAGTGCTTTTGCTGTATTTTTATCGGCAGCGAATTATCAGTTCCCAAATAATACTGGTTTTGATTGCCTGGCGATTGATTAGGATTATAAGGAAAATTCAAATCGGCTGTTTTAGGAATGGAATAATAATCTTCCAAACTGAAACCGCCACTTACAATATGATTCTTATTAATTTGATACTGTAATTGCCCTTCTAATTGTTTACGCTCGCCAAAAGCATATTTATAGCCGCCAGTTTGGGTAAAATCATCATAGATATTGGCATATCTGCTTTCACGGCCTAATTCATACCAGGAATAATTGGCGCGTAAGAAACCAGAGAAGTCTTCATAAAAATTAAATTTATAATTCCCATAAACAGTGCTCATCTCAGTATTAAGATAAGCACTTTGACCATAATCAGAGTAATTTGGTTTTCCCGCTACATCGCTACGATGTTTGTCAAAAGAATAATTCATTCCAATGTCTAAATCTTTAAAGAACGTTAATTTGCTAAACGCGCTGTAACTTTGGGTGTCACCCTGATAACCCGTGCGGTCTTGGGCTTTAACAACGGTTTGTCCGCCAAAGGTTTTCAAATCGGCTAAGGCAAAGTCTTTAGGATAATAGCCTGCCAAATTGGCATTATCCGATTCTTTGTAATGGCCGCCTGCGGTAATGGAAATATTTTCGCTGAGTTTTTTTCCGGCCTTAATCTGGGTTTGATAAGTGTTATATTCCCCCACTATCCCTTTTACATTCAATCCATTAATATCTTCGGCTTTTTCGCTAATAATATTAATCACGCCTGTCAACGCATCCGCACCGTACATCACCGAAGCCGGACCAAACATCACTTCAATTCTTTCGGCGTAATGAACCGGAAAATTATCATTAACCGGAATCGGCTCGCCAGTGGGAGAGTTAATCCGAATCCCGTCCTGTAAAATCAGAAAGCCGTTATTTTTGGCAATCCCGCGAATGCTGATTTGCTCAGCTGTTCCTTGTGAACCATAACGCTGGATGTCAACATTCGGCAAACCTTCCAGCACCTGCAATAAATTAGTATAACCGCGCTCCTGGATTTGCTGTTTGGTAATTACAATGATTCTTGATGGGGTGTTTTTTGGGTCTTCTGGATAACGTGAGGCGGTGGTGACGGTTAAATTCATTGCCTCTTCAATAGGAAGATTGGCAATCTCTTTAACGCCTATGCCATAAGCAGAAATTGACAATGCCGAATTGCTTATAAAAATAGCGGTAATGAAGGCGCTTTTTTTTGATGGCATGGCTGACTCATTAAAGTAACTATACTTTTTGTGTTAATACTGGGGCTTGGTTTTGGAAAGAAATTCCCTCCCAGCCATATTTGATAAAGTTTCTGATATTTTGATGGTCGCTGCCGTCAGGATGTTGCAAAACATCAGCATGATAATAATCACCAAACAAATTTAAAGTTTGTTCAGGGCTTAAATGGTGCAATAAAGCAAAGGCAAAAATCTTGCATGAGCCTTGATTTACCCCAGCCGGACTAATCAGTTTGTCTTCACCGAGACCGTTGCTGAATTCGCAAGGCTGATAGTCATAATGTTCAGTAATAATGGCCATCGTTTCGTCAAAACTAATGGCTTCCAGTTTTTGTACTTTTTGTAAGAAAGTTGTTAAGTTCATAGATTTATGATTTTTTATTAAATAACCCAATTATCAAATGATAACCACAGAATGCAATCACAAAGCTTACCAATGTCCACATTAATATGATTAACAAGGAATTTCTATTAGGTGCATAGGCTAATGCAAAGACATCAGCTATAAAACACACGCCACCACCAATCAGCATAGCGATGCCAAATAACAAAACCAGTCCTTTAAGAAGTTGCTTTATTAATTCCATCATTGCCGCTCCATTTGAAATAGAGACTAGCGCAACAAAGCCGAAATCGCTTTAAATTCAGGATGCCGGGCGGAGCCTAACCATTCAAACAACACCGACTCATGATTGGTAATCGTCACCCCTTGCTGTTGCAAGCGTTGCAATGCGCCAAATTTATGCTCAGGATTGCGAGAACTCACGGCATCAGCGACCACAAAAACCTTATATCCGCATTCTAAAAGTTCTAGCGCGGTTTGCAAGATGCAAACATGGGTTTCCTGTCCAACTAAAACCACTTGTTTGCGTTCACTGGTTTCCAAAGCATTGCAAAATCCTGTCGAGGCGCAGCAGGAAAAATCGGTTTTATCAAAAACCGGTGTTCCGAGTGAAAAATGACTGCTAACCAGTTCTTCGGTTGGCCCTAAACCTTGCCGATATTGCTCTGTGACGATTAACGGAATATCCAGTTTATTGGCAGCCTCAAGCAAACGAATAGTATTTCTGGAAGTCAAATTCGCCACTTCCGGTGGCATAACAGCCGATAATTTGGCCTGCAAATCCACGATGATTAATAAACTGTTATCACTGTCAAGAAGATTGTTATGTGCCATCATGTTTATTTTTTAGTTAAGTTTTACAACCCGTGCCATTTCCCGCTGCCCATCCCGCTCTTTTGCAGCGGCACGTTTGTCATGCAACTGTTTACCTTTTGCCAGACCAATTTCCAGCTTTGCCCGACCGTTTTTCCAGTACATTGATAAAGGAATAAGGGTGTAACCTTTGCGTTCGACCGCGCCGATTAGCTTATTCAGTTCGCGCCGATGCAATAATAATTTTTTTGCTCTGATGCTGTCAGGATTAACATGCGTAGAAGCCGACAGCAACGCTGATATATGCGCCCGCACTAGCCAGGCTTCGCCTTTTTTAATCACTACATAACTTTCTTTCAGCTGCACCCGCCCGTCGCGCAAGCTTTTCACTTCCCAGCCTTGCAAGGCCATCCCGGCCTCAAAGCGTTCATCAATGGTGTATTCGTGAGTGGCGGAACGATTTTTAGCAATGTTGCTGTCAAAGTCTTTCGATTTTTTGCCTGATTTTTTTGCGCTCATAATGCGATTTAAGATTATTAAACTGACGAAAACAAATATTTTTGATATTTTACTTGAATTAATTCACAAATTTTTAAATTTATCAGATAGTAGAGGTTGATGTGGCGGACACAACAATATCACAACATGGGCAGTGGTCTTCGCGCTTTGTCTTTATTTTGGCGGCGACAGGTTCGGCGGTGGGCTTGGGCAATATCTGGAAGTTTCCTTATATTGTCGGAGAAAACGGTGGCGGCGCGTTTGTCATCGTTTATTTGTTTTGCGTGATTGGTATCGGCATTCCCATCATGATGGCGGAAACCATGCTGGGGCGGCGTGGCCGGCATAGTCCGATTAACACGATGGAGATATTAACTTCCGAGGCCAAAGCCGATCCGAACTGGCATTATTTAGGCTGGATGGGCGTGATTGCCGGATTTTTGATTTTGTCCTATTACAGTGTGATTGCAGGCTGGGCACTGGCTTATACCGGTAAAGCCTTTTTCGGCAGTTTTTTCGGTGAAAGTGCCAGTGGAATTGCAACCCTTTATGACAATTTTATCGCCAGCCCTTGGCAGCAGATTTTTTGGCATACCGTATTTATGACAGCAACAATGGCAATTGTGGTGCGCGGTGTGGAAAGCGGTCTGGAAAAATCAGCGCGGTTTTTTGTGCCGATTTTATTTGTGTTGCTGATTTTGCTGGTCGGCTACGCCATGACCAAGGAAAGCTATTATTTTCAGGGTTTGCATTTTTTGTTTAATTTTGATTTTAGCAAGTTGTCCGGTGACTCGGTGCTGGTGGCAATGGGGCAGGCGTTTTTCAGTTTGGGCTTGGGAATGGGCGCAATCATGATGTATGGCGCGTATTTGCCAAAAGATATTTCTATTGCGAAAACCTCAATGATTATTGCCGGTGCCGATACACTGGTGGCGTTATTGGCCGGGATTGCGATTTTCCCGTTGGTATTTGCCAATGGCTTGACTCCGGCGGACGGCCCCGGTCTGATTTTCAAAACTTTGCCGATTGCATTTGGCAATATGTTTGGCGGCTGGTTAGTCGGGATTTTATTTTTTGTGCTGCTGTTTTTTGCGGCCCTGACTTCTGCGGTTTCATTAATTGAACCTGCGGTGGCGTGGCTGGTAGAGGCACACAAATTTGACCGTTACAAAGCTTGTGTTTGGTCAGGATTGTTGACCTGGGGGTTGGGTGTAGGCGTGGCGCTGTCGTTTAATCTCTGGTCAGGATTGAAGTTATTTGGACACAATCTGTTTGGTTTGGTCGATTATTTAACCTCCAATTTAATGTTACCGATTGGCGGTTTTTGTATTGCAGTGTTTGCCGGCTGGATTATGCAACAGCAGCATAGCGAATCTGAGTTGGCCGTTTCCAGCCCACAATTCTATCAACTGTGGAAATTTTCAGTTTGTTATATCGCTCCTTCCGCAGTGTTTTTGGTCTTCCTGCATGTGGTGGGAGTTATTTAAGCATGACGCATGTACAAAAAAGTGCCTTGGTGAAGTTTTCAGCGCAGCAAATGTTTGAACTGGTGGACAATATTGAGGCTTATCCTGAGTTTTTACCTTGGTGCAGCGGTAGCAGGATTATTAGCAGAAGCCCAGAAGTCGTAGAAGCAGAGTTAAGCATTGCCAAAGGTGGTTTTCATAAGTCTTTTGCCACCCGCAATAAACTCGATAATGGCGGACGAATTTACATGAGTTTGTTAAACGGCCCTTTCTCTTCGTTGGATGGGGTGTGGGATTTTATGCCGCTGCGTGAGGATGCCAGCAAAATCTCGCTGGACTTGCAGTTTGAAATGTCGGGAGTCTTGGCTTCTTTAGCATTTGGTGCGGTATTTAACCAGATTTGCAACACCATGGTCAGTTCGTTTACCCAACGTGCCAAGCAGGTTTATGGATGAATTTTCTCAAAATGATGACATGTTATGATTATTAAAGTAGCTGACGATAAAAGCTCAGACTTGGCAACTCTTAAGTCTCTTTTAAATCATCCAAGCGCAGATGGGATAAAAAGAAAACAGATTGAACAAGAAATTTACAATATTCAGGCGGGCATTTGTAATGAGAAAGAGGCAGCCCATGAGATGGGGGTGTTTTTAGCAGAGACTAAAAACTGGATGGTTATTCATGATTTGCGGATTGAACATAATGGAGCGGTAGCGCAAATTGACCATCTGATAATAAATCGTTTCCTTGAAATGTGGGTTTGCGAGAGTAAGCATTTTTCAGAGAGCATTGAAATAAATGAATATGGTGAATTTTCAGCCTTTTCGCATGGTAAATCTTACGGTATCCCATCACCGATTGAACAAAATAATAAACATATTTTGATACTGAACCGAATATTCAATTCTAAGGTTGTTAAATTACCCTCAAGATTGGGAATTACTATTAAGCCTGATTTAAAGGGCTTAGTACTTATATCGCAACGAGCCAAAATCTTTCGTCCGAGAGAAAAAATTGGGGGTTTTGATTGTGTTCTTAAAAATGATCAATTAGCTAAAAGACTGGAAAGAGAATTTGAGGATAACAGCCCTTTATTACTGGCTAAAGTGATAGGACAAGATACGCTTGAAGCCTTGGGAAAAGAACTCGTTAAATTGCATCAACCGATTCAGTTCAATTGGTTTGCAAAGTTCGGATTATCATCTTCTGCACTTGTATCCCAATTACAGCAACCGTTAGCTGCAAAAACAATACAATCAATAATTGCTCCTGAAAGTTCGCATAAATCAAACCAAAATCTTATTTGTTACTCATGTGGTATAGCAGTAAGTTTTGGTGTGGCGAATTATTGCAAAAGTAGCAAGCTAAAATTTGGTGGCAATATTTATTGTATGACCTGTCAGAAAGATTTTGTTGTCTAATCTACATGCGAGTCAATAAATTGACAATAATTAATGTAGAAGTAGCTTATGCAAAACCTGATGAGCAGGTGATTATTCCGTTGCAAGTCAGTGAAGGAACGACAGTGAATGAAGCGATAGAATTGTCACAAGTTCTGTTGCGCTTTCCTGAGATTGACTTAGTTAAAACTAAAGTCGGGATTTTTAGTCAGGTTTGTAAGCTGGATGCCGTGTTAAAACAAAATGACAGGGTAGAAATCTATCGTCCGCTGCTGCTTGACCCGATGCAAGCCAGACGACAAAGAGCAGCGAAGTAAGCTTTTGAAAAAACTGTGATTTTTCATGTTCTGAGGTACTAAAATGTCTATCAAAAAACAGTTATTGATACAGATTATTGCTGTTTTCAGTTTTTTTTATAGCTCCATGTTAATTGCCGCAGGAGAGCAAAAAATGACGTTAATACTTAAATCAGCGGATTTTGTGCAGATGGGCGAGATTCCTAAAAATTTTACCTGTGATGGCGAAAATACTTCACCTGCGTTGAGCTGGTCGCAAGTTCCACAAAATGCCAAAAGTCTGGTTTTGATCGTGGATGATCCCGACGCGCCTGATCCAGCTGCGCCCAAACTGACTTGGGTGCATTGGCTGCTTTATAATATTCCTGCGACAGCAACGCAATTGCCGAAAGCGGTTTCTGCGGCGGCATTGCCTAAAGGCACGCTGCAAGGTAAAAACGACTGGAAGAAAACCGGCTATGGCGGGCCGTGTCCACCGATTGGCAGACATCGTTATTTTCATAAACTCTATGCTCTGAATGTTGTGTTGCCCGATTTGCAAGAGCCAAGCAAAGCCGAACTGGAAAAAGCCATGTCAGGTCATGTGATTGAACAGACAGAACTGATTGGCACGTATCAACGCAGTAAATAATCAGGGCAGATTAAAAAGAAAAAGGCGGGAAACTTTATCAGCTTACCGCCTTTTCTATTTGGGTATCGATCAAATGCTATCTTTCGTAAAAAGCCAGCACCTGAGCGACATAGTTTTGAGTTTCAGGATAAGGGGGAATTGAATTGTTATATTTTCTGACTGCATTTTCGCCGGCGTTATAACCCGCCACCGCCAACCGGACATCTGAATTAAACATTTTCAATAAATCGCGTAAATAACGTGCACCACCTTTAATACTTTCGGCAGGATCAGTGCGGTTTTCCGCTCTGACGCCATAACGCTCTGCCGTATCAGGCATCAGCTGCATTAAACCGACAGCGCCGACTGGTGATCTGGCTTCTGGGTTATAGGCAGATTCTGCCTGAATCACTGCATGTAACAGCTTTTCGTCAACCCCGTAATCTGCCGCTGCTTGTGCAATGAGCTCGTTGTATTTGTGTCTGTTTGCCCAAGAGCCGTGCGAATATTTGGCAAACCGGCGTGCGGCTTTTCTGTAGCTTCTACCGTATGAATCATCGCTTAATTCGGATGAACCATTGTCTCTAACTCTGACAATTACTTTTGTGCGAATAATCCGGGTGTATTTGTTATTAGGTGGTTCATCAGTGTAATAAACACTACCGTCAGGGGCGACATATTTGTAGACATCAGCTGAAGCTACGCCGGAAAAAACCAATGCCCCTAAAAAAACTACCAGAATTTTTGTCATTTCCTATTTATCTCCTTTTACGAGTTATTGGATTTCTATCAAGTCTGCCGCTTTCACTGCATTAGCGCGTGCTTCAGTAACCGTATCGGCCACACTCAAAGCAACTCCCATGCGTCTGGAAATAAAAGCTTCGGGCTTGGCAAATAAGCGAACTTCAGTTTTAGGAACTGCCAATGCTTTCTCAAGACCATGATAAACGACTGATTTTTTGTCAATTCTGCCTAAAATCACTGCACTTGCTCCACATGATTGCAAGTCAGTAGAAACCGGTAAGCCTAAAATGGCACGTACATGCAGGTCAAACTCTGTCTGTCTTTGTGTTGCCATGGTCACCATTCCAGTATCATGAGGTCTGGGACTAACTTCACTAAACCATACTTGCTCACCTTTAATAAACAATTCTACACCAAATAATCCCAATCCACCTATTTCAGCTGTTACTTTTTCAGCGATTTCTTGTGCGGATTTAAGTGCGGTTTCTGTCATTGCTTGGGGTTGCCAGCTTTCTCTATAGTCTCCCGCTTCCTGTCTGTGCCCTATGGGAGCGCAAAAATGGGTTTTAACGATGCCATTGCTATCTAAAGCACGAACGGTTAGAAGGGTTATTTCAAAATCAAAATCAACTCCCGCTTCAACAATCACTTTACCGGTGGCGGCCCGTCCTGCTTCATTGGCATATTTCCAGGCCTCTTCCAGTTGAGCTGCATTTTTCACCATTGATTGCCCTTTTCCAGATGATGACATAGTCGGCTTTACAAAACACGGATAGCCTATACTAGTTTCAACAGCGGCTTTTAACTGGTCAAAACTGGTTGCAAACGCATAGTTTGAAGTAGGAAGTTTAAGCTGTTCTGCCGCCAGGGTCCGAATACCTTCTCGGTTCATGGTTAATTGAATCGCTCTAGCATTTGGAACAATCGTACAACCGCCTGATTCTTCAATTTCCAATAATGCTGCTGTTGCAATTGCTTCAATTTCAGGAATCACAAAATCCGGCTTTTCTGCGGCAATTAAAGCTTTTACAGCTGCGGCATCGGTCATGTCAATTACATGGCTGCGATGCGCGACCTGGTGAGCCGGGGCGTTGGGATAACGATCAACGGCAATCACTTCTACGCCATAGCGCTGCAAGGATATTGCAACTTCTTTGCCTAACTCACCACTTCCTAAGAGTAAAGCTTTTGTTGCCGTGCTGGTAAGAGGGGTTCCTATTTTCATTTGGAGTTTGTCGAATAAGTTATCAATATCTTGTTTGAAAAGTCAGACTTTACTATAAAACACGCAGATCCGAGATGATTGGTCAGGCTGATTAACTGATAATCAAGCCTGCAGGTTTGCTATTGCACTTAAACACATGAAGGCTTATCCATAATGGTTTAAATATAGTAGGTTTAAAAATAATTGCAGGGGAAAACGCTTTCCAACAAGGGGTAGACTAAATGCCTGTTCTGAAATATACAAAGTTTTTTCATTATTACATAGCGATGACTATTTGAAAAGACAATGATTTTTTCAGAAAAGCCATTTAAAGATATCATGGGCAGTAAAATATTTCGCCGCTAAACACAGAAAAATCAGGATATTAAGTTTACTAGTCAGTTGTCAGGAAGAATTTGTAGCGCCAAAAAGTAATTTATCATCGGCAACTGTTTTGCTTGGTATACAAGTTTCTTTCAATATTTCAACAAGTTATTTTTTTTATTGCTTATAAAGGCAAATCACGCTGAGTTTTGCGGATTTGCTTGTTATAATGAACACATTTTTATTTTATATTAATTCTGGACGAGAGATTTTCATGATTCAAGGTAGTATCGTTGCTTTAATAACCCCTATGAATAGCGATGGCTCGGTGGACAAGGATAGCCTGAAAAAGTTGGTCGAATTTCACATTGAACAAGGTACCGATTCATTGGTAGCGGTAGGAACGACGGGTGAATCAGCTACGTTGACAGAAGATGAGCATTGCGAAGTTATTAAAGCAATTGTCAAATATGCTGATGGCAGAATTCCAATTATTGCCGGTACCGGAGCAAATTCAACCACCGAGGCGATTAATTTAACCGAGCGTGCCAAGCAGGCGGGGGCTGATGCCTGTTTGTTGGTGACACCTTACTATAACAAGCCTACCCAGGAAGGTTTATATCTGCATCACAAAGCAATTGCTGAAGCCGTTGATATTCCACAGATTTTATATAACGTGCCAGGCCGAACTGCCTGTGATATGTTGCCGGAAACTGTTGGGCGTTTGGCAAAAATTCCCAATATTGTCGGCGTGAAAGAAGCTACCGGCGATTTAACCCGCGTCAAGAAACTGCGAGATTTATGCGGTGATGACTTCGCGCTTTATACTGGCGACGATGCCACGAGTTGTGAGTTCTGTTTAATGGGGGGCAATGGCACCATTACGGTGACCGGCAATGTCGCCCCGCGTCTGGTGCATGAAATGATTATGGCAGCTATTGATGGCAATCGTGAGGCCGCTTTGGGAATTGATGCCAAATTAACCGCTTTACACAAACAGCTGTTTATTCAATCAAATCCGATTCCGGTGAAATGGGCGGTATCGCAAATGGGGCTTTGTGGAAGCGGAATTCGTTTGCCATTAACCTGGCTGACTGAAGATTGCTTTAATGCGGTGCGTGATGCCATGATTCAGGCCGAAGTTCTCTAAATGCTGATTATGAAATCTGTTTTTGCCAAAATCGCAATTATTACCTTGTTATTGCTGAGTCTGACTGCGTGCAGCATAGTCTCTGGCTTTTTCCCAGATAAAGAAAAAGATTATCAGTTTAGCAGTGAATTACCACCGCTTAAAATTCCGACTGATATAGCGAATAAAGCACTGACAAAAAAATTACCCGGCAAACGCTCCGAAGACAACGAAGCTGTTGCCGTGATGGGCGAAGTTGTGAAGGCGGCGCCGACAAAAAACGGCTCTACTGCGGCACCTGCAAGTGCAGAACCGCAGAAGGTTGAGCCTGTGCGCGTGGAGTTGGTGAAATTTGCAGATGGCGAAACCCGGTTGCAGATCAATAAATCGGTTGCCATGTCGTGGCGGATGATAGGCAAGGCTTTAACCAGCAAAGGCATTGAAATTACCGGGCGAGATCAGGCTAATGGCGAATTTACCGTGCAGTACGATCCTAACGAAAGCGACTATAAAGATGATACTTTTCTGGATGAACTGAGTTTTGTGTTTGACGAAGATCATAATCAGGAAAAACCTTATCACATCAAGTTGCTGCCGCGAGATAAAAGTGCCGAAGTCGTGATTTTAGATGAGCAAGGCAAGCCTTTATCGGATGGCAATGCACTTAGTTTATTAAAATTGCTGGCGACTACATTACAAGCTGATTTGGCAGACCAGTGAGTCAAAACGCAAGCCTGACAGGGTTTAAAAACAGGTCAGGTTTGAGAGCGCTACTTTCTAATTATTTTATTCCCCTTAATTACTCATGTTAAAAATTCCTGGAACTCCTGCATTTTCTGATTTTCGTACCCGTAAGTTACTGGCTGACTTGCAGGGGATTGATGCTGCGATTAGCGCGGTCACTGCGCAATTTATGCACTTTGTGGATTTGGAAAGAGCATTAACCGATGCCGAATTAAAAACCTTAAACCGGTTATTGGCCTATGGACATTCCGAAGCTGTAGCAGATTTGCAAGGTGAAAAGCTACTGGTGGTGCCGCGTTCCGGCACGATTTCGCCGTGGTCGAGCAAAGCCACTGAAATTGCCCAGCGTTGCGGTTTAACTGGCGTGTTACGTCTGGAGCGGGGAATTGAATATTGCCTGGAAACAGCCAAGCCATTATCTGCGGACAGTAAAAAGGCTATCACTGCGTTGCTACATGACCGGATGACCCAAACCGTGCTGGAAAGCCGTGCTGATTTGGAGATTTTTGAACATCATCAGCCGAAACCGTTAGCAACCGTTGACGTGATAGGGCAGTTAAAGCAACTGGAAAATTGCTTGATTAAATCGTTAGCAACCGTTGACGTGATAGGGCAGGGCAGGGCAGCACTGGTTCAGGCTAATAGTGAACTGGGATTGGCGTTGTCAGCCGATGAAATTGATTATTTAACCAGCGCCTTTCAACAATTGGGCCGCAATCCTTCTGACGTCGAATTGATGATGTTTGCCCAGGCCAATTCCGAACATTGCCGGCATAAAATTTTCAATGCGGCCTGGACTATCGACGGCGAGGCGCAAGCGTTAAGTTTGTTCAAAATGATTCGCCATACCTCGGAACAAAATCCGCACGGGATTTTGTCGGCTTATAGTGATAACGCCTCTGTTGTCGAGGGGGCAATTGCGCAAGTGTTTATTCGTGACCCGCATACCGGCGAATACGGTTACGTCAGTGAAGAAGCGCATTTATTAATGAAAGTTGAAACCCATAATCACCCGACCGCGATTTCACCGCATTCCGGCGCGGCGACTGGTTCCGGTGGCGAAATTCGTGACGAAGGGGCAACCGGGCGTGGCTCTCATACCAAAGCTGGCTTAACAGGGTTCAGCGTTTCGCATTTAAAAATTCCCAATTTTCCACAACCTTGGGAAGATGAGAACGGCAAACCCGACCGGATTGCTTCTGCCTTGGACATTATGCTGCAAGGGCCGATTGGCGGGGCGGCGTTTAACAATGAATTCGGTCGCCCGAATTTGACCGGTTATTTCCGCTCTTTTGAACAAACTACCGGACAAGCCAATAAATTCAGCGGTTATCACAAACCGATCATGATTGCCGGCGGTATGGGCAATATTCGGCCGATGCTGGTAAAAAAACAGCCGATTCCGGTTGGCTCGCTGATTATTATTCTCGGTGGCCCCGCCATGTTAATCGGTTTAGGTGGCGGGGCGGCTTCGTCACAAACTTCTGGTGAAGGCGCGGCGGAACTGGATTTTGCCTCGGTGCAACGTGAAAACCCGGAAATGCAGCGCCGTTGTCAGGAAGTCATTAATCATTGCAACGCTTTGGGCGAAAACACCCCAATTGTTTCTATTCATGATATTGGTGCGGGCGGCTTATCGAATGCGGTGCCGGAAATTATTCACGACTGTGGACGCGGTGGCTATTTTGAACTGCGCGAAGTGCAGAATGCCGATTTAGGGATGTCACCAATGCAAATCTGGTCGAATGAAGCCCAAGAACGCTATGTGATTGCGATTAAGCCGGAATCGCTGGAGCTATTTGAGTCTTTCTGTCAGCGTGAACGTTGTTTGTATGCGGTGATTGGCGAAGCAACTTATGACGAGCATTTAACCCTGTCTGATTCATTGTTTGGCAATAAACCGGTAGATATTCCCATGTCAGTGTTATTCGGTAATTCGCCGAAATTACATCGCGATGTGATGACAGTAAAACAAAATTTACCTGCGTTTGACAGTTCCAAAATTGAATTATCCGAAGCGGTGAAACGAGTTCTAGCATTCCCGGCTGTGGCTGATAAAAGCTTCCTGATTCATATCGGCGACCGTTCTGTGACAGGCTTGGTGGCTAGAGATCAAATGGTCGGACGGTGGCAAGTGCCGGTTGCGGATGTGGCGGTGACTGCTTCCGGTTTTCATGCCTTGACCGGTGAAGCGATGGCAATGGGTGAACGTACGCCGTTAGCGTTAATCAATGCGCCCGCATCAGGACGGATGGCGATTGGCGAGGCGTTGACCAATTTGGCCGCCGCACGGATTGACGCGCTGAATGATGTAAAACTGTCGGCAAACTGGATGGCGGCGGCGGGTTCTGAGGGCGAAGATGCGGCGTTATTTGCCACTGTAAAAGCAGTCGGCATGGAATTATGTCCAGCACTTGGGATTGCGATTCCGGTCGGCAAAGATTCGTTGTCAATGAAAACGGTTTGGAAAGAAGGTGATGCGGAAAAAGTGATGACTTCGCCCCTTTCACTGATTATCACGGCTTTCGCACCGGTGGAAGATGTCAGCTTTACTTTAACACCAGAATTAAAAAATCACGATAGCGCATTGATTCTGATTGACTTGGGACAGGGCAAAAATCGCTTGGGCGGCTCCGTGTTAGCGCAAGTTTATAAACAACTCGGCAATGAATGTCCTGATGTTGATGAGGCCAAATTACTGGCGGCGTTTTTTGACAGCATTCAGGAATTAAACAGTCACAGTAAAATTTTGGCTTATCACGACCGTTCTGACGGCGGCCTGTTAGCCTGTGTCACAGAAATGATGTTTGCTGGCCGGTTAGGTGTGAAGCTGCATCTGGATGCTTTAGGTAGTGATGCGCTGGCGGCCTTGTTTAATGAAGAACTGGGCGCGGTGTTACAGGTTAAAACCGCTGATGTCGATTCGGTATTGGCATTATTAACCAAAGCCGGGTTGGGGCATTGCAGTCATCTGATTGGATCAATCGTGCCTGAACAGCAATTGACCGTGAACTTTGCCAATCAAGTGATTTACCAAAACAGTCGGGCTTCATTGCAGCAAATCTGGTCAGAAGTCAGTTTCAGAATGCAGGCGTTACGCGATAATCCCAACTGTGCACAACAACAGTTTGACCGGATCGCTGATGATCAGGACCCCGGTTTAAGCGCGAACTTATCATTTAATGTAAATGAAAATATTATTGCTCATTTAAGTACGGCAGCACGTCCGCGCGTGGCAATTTTGCGCGAACAAGGCGTGAATGGTCATGTGGAAATGGCGGCAGCGTTTGATAAGGCCGGATTTACCAGCGTGGACGTACACGTCAGCGACATTATCAGCGGTCGGGTGACTCTGGCTGACTTCGTCGGTCTGGCGGCTTGTGGCGGTTTTTCTTATGGTGACGTGCTTGGCGCAGGTGGCGGCTGGGCAAAATCCATTCTGTTCAATCACCATGCCCGGCACGAATTTGCCGCGTTTTTCCAACGTGAAGACACATTCGGTTTAGGGGTTTGTAACGGCTGTCAAATGATGTCCGGCTTGAAAGAGCTGATTCCCGGAGCCGAACATTGGCCGGCCTTTATGCGCAATGAGTCCGAACAGTTTGAGGCACGGGTGGCAATGGTGCAAGTGCAGGATTCGCCTTCCATTTTATTAAAAGGCATGGCCGGTTCAAAAATGCCGGTAGTTGTTGCTCACGGTGAAGGTCGGGCAGAATTTGCAGGTGAGATAAACCAGAGTTTAGTCGCGTTAAGTTATGTTGATAATTACGGACAAATAACTACGGATTTTCCGGCCAATCCGAACGGCTCGCCACTAGGAATTACCGGTTTAACCACCACTAACGGGCGTTTCACGATTATGATGCCGCATCCTGAGCGCTGTTTCAGAGCCTTGCAGAATTCCTGGCATCCTGAAGACTGGCAGGAAGACGGTGCGTGGTTGCGGATGTTCAGAAATGCACGCCTTTGGGTTAACTAAAAAATGGTGCGGAGTACAACCCAAGGATTGTACTCCGGTTAATCAGTTATGATTTTAACAGTCACCGATTTGATGAGTGCATTAGCCACATATCCATGAATAGCCCTATATTTAAAGATTTGCCGAAAGTAAACGACTTTGAAGTTCAGTTTGCATTAAAGGAAGAGTTACTTTTGGACTGGCTGTTGGGGTTATCTAAAAATCCCGCCCGTGATGCCTGTAACTTATTATTGCAGTTTTTACAGACATTCAATAAAGCCGAAGCTGCCGTTAAAACCAGAATTTTTTGTTTAAAAAACAGCTATGAATATCTGAAACAATATATCAGTCATTTGGAAGGCTCGTGTTGGGATGCAAGTCTGCCATTATCAGAAAAAGAGCTGGATTATGCAGAAGCGATAGCGTGGAATTATCTGGCTTTAGCGGAAGGCTTTTTTATTGCAGCGCAAGACTCAACCGCCAGAGTAGATGAATTGTTTGCCCTGTATATGAGCTGTCATTGTTTACGGCAGGCTCAGCTGCACATTGCCGCAGTTTATAATAGCCCGAACGGTTTTTTTTGGTCTTTAACCTATCAGGTGTTTGCCTGGACGGAAAAATATAAGCTATCGGATACCGAAATTAATGATAGCGACTTGAAAGAGATAACCTTAAATAGTTTGTTTGCACAAATTTTTATTTTTCAAGTTTGTGATATAACCCAATTTCGCCCGCGCGATATGCAGACTGTTTTCAACTTTTTACCTAAAGTCTGCGACAAACTGACTATTTACAAATTATCGGATATTAAATTTCAAACGGAGTTTTTGAATGTCTCGTACATACAGGCGGTCACTAACAGCATTGGCAACTCAACTGAAAAGCTGGCTGAGTTGCTGGAAAAAAGACTCAGCTTTCAGAAGGATTTATTTGTTTTTGATGTAAATCAAGCGCTTCCGCCTGCAATTATCAATCAAACTTATTCGTACACTGCGCCTTCTTTACGTTATTTTACCGCTGCCGGGGTTGCAGAAAATCTTGAACACATTTTGAATGCCGGCGAAATCTGGCGCGGCATTTTAAAATCCATTAATAATGAATTGTTTACCAGAGTAATCAAGACCCTGGAGCCCGGAGCTAAAAGAAAACATGTCCGCTGCAAAACTGAACAAAATATGCTGGGTGTTATCGGATTTGAATGTATTGCGGGCTTTTTATACAAAATCAGCCGTAAAACGCAATTAGCCAATGCAAAATTGGCCAATACCCAGGCTCCTGTGGCTGACCCCACATCCTATGAAGAATTAACCGCTTATGCGCATCAGGCTAAACGGCAAGTAGGCGGGGTAATAGGCGGTGGTTTTTTGGAAATGGATTTTGAGTTGCAATCAAACCTTGATCAACCGGTTTGGAACAGTAAAACCGAAACAGATATTACCCAAAGTCCTGTTACCTTAAAAAGGCTGGCTATTTTTGACAGCAGTGCCCGAGGCTATTCGGTGCATTGGGCCGATAACCAAAACTCAAAAGCCAAAGTAGGCGATATTTTTGGGATTATCTCTGAAGATAAAAAACGTCTGGAAATTGCGATTATCCGTAGAATTATTATGCAAGGTCAGCAGGATTATAAGTTCGGCACTGAAGTGTTGGGGTTTGAGTCAGAGCTGGTGATGATTACTCATGCTGATAACCAAAGTACCGGTAAGTGGGGAATTTTTATTCCGGGGTCTGAATCATTAAATCAGGTCGATACTGTGGTGTATGCGATAGGTCATTTTCAGGAAGGTGATTTTGTCTATATTTACAAGAGTAATAAAACCATCAAGGCGTTGCTAAAAAAAGGACTCAATGCCACTGCTGCCATTGTTCATGTTGAGCTGGATTATGCCGCTTCTGCCTTAATGGAAAACTGAGTCAAAATACTTTAGGCGTTCGTTGTTCGCAGTTCCTGTATTTTTCCATTTTTACCGACTAAAACAGCAGTTGTCAGTCCGTAAAAAATACCATGCTCAACAATCCCCGGGGTATGGTTCAAAATATCATTGAGCGTTTTGGTGTCTATCTGTTTATCAAAACGCATATCCAGAATTAAACTGCCATAGGAGCTGATGGCGTAGTTTTTTTTATCGGGCGTTTGCCGTAAATCTCCTTGCCCACCGCTTGTTTCTTCCAGCTGTTTTTTTACTAATCGCCAGGCAAACGGCATCACTTCAATCGGGATGGCAAATTTTTCTCCGATGCGTTCTACCAGCTTGCTGTGTTCAATTAGCACCAAAAATTGTTCACTGGCGGTTGCCAACAATTTTTCACGCACCAAATCCGCACCTTGGCCTTTCAGCAAGGTTAAATCCGGTGAAACTTCGTCTGCTCCGTCTACATACATGTCAAGGTGACTAACCTGCTCAAAATCCATGACCGACAAACCCAGGTTTCGAGCTGCAATTGCGCTGGCATTAGAACTGGAAACAGTGGTTATTTGCAAGTTTTCTTCCCGGCAACGACGAGCCAGTTCTGCAATAAAACAATTGGCGGTTGAGCCTGTTCCCAAGCCAACTAACATTCCATTTTGCACTTGATTAGCGGCGTGTCTGGCAATCAGTTCTTTGTCGGTCATGGCCCACTCCTTTTGTTCAGGGTGGGGGGGATTAAATCGGATTGATGGGGCATGAAGTTTTCCTGAAGTTTAAAACTAATTGGATTGTGTACGAACCAGTTTTCGGTGTTTCGCGCCATCTTCATTAAGAACAACAATAGAAGGCGTGGATAAAGATAAATTCCATATTTTAGTCGTTTGTTTAAGTGCTTTATTAAGGCTCTCTTGCAAATCTTTAGATTGTCTTCTTGTGCAATTTTTAATCACCAAAATTAAAAGAAAATTAACTTTAGATAAATCTACACGTTTAAACAAGTCGGCTTTGTTGCACAAATCAAATTTGTTCCAAGCCTCCCCAACCCCAAAACAGTTTTATGCTATAGCAACTGTCATGGGTGTGCCAAGATAAGTGAAACGATTTAATAGAGC
>CAIQWF010000098.1 GCA_903875455.1 uncultured Pseudomonadota bacterium | reverse complement strand
TTCTTGCAGTTCCTGTTGTGCTACCTCAGATAGCGGTTGTACAAATTTTAATCGTGGCATTGTGAATGCTCAAAAAATTCTAAATTTTATACCATGTAACTTTTGTTTAACTACTTACATTTTACCGCTGCATGTTGGGTTACGCTTATTCCGTTTCACTTCATAAGCTAACCCAACCTACGAAAAAAACCTGTTAAAACCGGGTTATATCACGCGGAATTTTTTTGAAAATAATCCCGTGTTTGCTCATAAATTCTTTGGTCAACAGCGATTTGTCGGCGTAAATAATCGCGGTGGGCGGTTTTTTTGAGCCGAATTTTAATTTACCCAGAAACTCCATATCCAGACAGGTGATGGCATCGGCTTCGTAATAGAAAATCCACGCGGTTTCGGTGCTTAAGCCCAATAAATGCGGGGTGTAAGGGTTGTTTTGTGTGGTGCGGTTTTCGGTCGGAATGCGTTCTGAATAGCTGACATAATCGCGTATTACGTCAATGCCAACAGCTTCGTTCAGGTTTTCATCCGCTAGAAAAATGGCATCGCCGACCGTGTAATAGTCGAAACTGCCGCCTAAGCCTGTGGTTTGTTTTGTGCCTTCGCCGTAGCCAGTCATGACGCGGCGCACTCGTTCAGCGGTGATGGTGTCGGCGTAGTCTTCCATTTCAATCAGAATGAAGCGGCGATTGCCACCGTCTTGGGCGTTGAGTTTTAACACGGCGTGGGCGGTTGTGCCGCTGCCAGCGAAAGAATCAAGAATGATTGAATCTTTGTTAGTCGCAATTTGTAAAATTCGTTCAATTAAACTTGGTGGTTTAGGTGTTTCAAAAGGTGTTTTAGATTCAGGAAATATCTTTTTTAAGATTTGTTTAGAATCTTGATTATTGCCTACTTCTGTATGCTTCCATATTGTCAAAGGAACAATACCTTCTTGAACCTCTGATAAAAACCTTTTGAGTCTAGGAACTCCATCGCCTTTTTGACCAAACCAAATTCTATTCTCTTGAACCAAAGCATTAAAATTTTCTTCTGAGGTTGCCCAGCATCTGCCATCCGTTGGACTCACTTTTCGTCCTGAAGGAGTTGTAATTTCGTAGTCATAATCTTTAGAGTAGGTTTTAACTGTAAAATTATCAGATGCCCATGCGCCTCTTGGGTCATTATCTATATTTTTATACCTATCGTTTTGAGTGTCTGTCCTTGGTAAAAAGTTTCTATTCCATAGAGTTTTATTTTTAGCATAAGTCACAATAAAATCGTGATTGTCTGAAAAATACTTCGCATCATTCTGGGGATTGAACTTCTTTTCCCAAATCACATTGTTGATAAAATTGCCACTCCCAAAAATCTCATCACAAACAAGCCTTAAATGCGCCTGTTCATTATCATCAATCGAAATAAAAATCACCCCATCCTGCGCCAACAACCGATGCAACAACTTCAAACGTGGATACATCATGCACAGCCACTTGTCATGGCGCGACAAATCCTCGCCCTCCTTGCCCACCACTTGCCCCAACCACTTTTTGATTTTCGGATCATTCACCGCATCGTTATAAACCCAACTCTCATTGCCGGTGTTATACGGCGGATCAATATAAATGCAGTTAATCTTGCCCTCAAACTCAGGCAACAAACTTTTTAACGCCGCCAAATTATCACCGTGAATAATCCGATTATCGGAACTGTTCGCGGGCGTGCCTTCCGGTGCCTGAAAATGACATTCCTTATTTAAAACCCGAAAAGGCACGTCTAAATGATGATTGACAACTTTGTCTTTTCCGACCCAAGTCAGTGTTGGCATGGCTGATTTTTTTCCTTGTGCTAATTAAAATGATAATTTATGAGGGGATGTAGAGCATGAAAAGCGTGCCCACCTTACAAACTATAGCTAACTCAGTATAAATTTTAGTTACGTTCGTGGTGAGCTGTGAGTTTATCGAACAGTCGAACCATAAACGCCCTTCGATAAACTCAGGGCGAGCGGTTTTTATATATGCAACCGGCTTAATCATCTATGGATTCAAACACGTCGTTTAAATCTATTTTTAACTCAGGAAATAAAGCAGGCGAAGCAATATCATCTGTGGTGAAGATTGCTTTTAACTGATAGCGGCGGGTTTCATCCAGCACAAATTGCTGAATGGTTTGCTCATAAGGGAAAACCAGCCAGTATTCCGTGACCCCGCTTTCCTGATAAAGCGCGTACTTTTCTTTTAAATCTTTTCTGGCCGAGCCTTTGGAAACAATTTCAATAATCCAGTCCGGTGCACCGTTACAGCCTTTTATATCCAGCAACTCCAGATTGCAAACCACGCATAAATCCGGTTGTACCACACTATGAATTTCTTTATCTGCCAGCAGCGATTTTTGCCGGTCATACAACCGGACATCAAACGGCGCGGCATAAACCCGGCATTTTTTATGTTTAAAATAGCCATATATTTGTGCGCTTAAACTTATGGAAGCATCCTGATGCTTTAAGTTTGGTGCCAGTGCCATTAAAGAAATTTTGCCTTTAATCAACTCCAGCATTTCATCCAGTTGCCAGGTTAGATAATCGGCATAGCTGTAGGTTTTATTAAGGTCTAATTGTGACAGTTGGGTGATTTTAGACATGGGTTTATCTCTTAAATGTTGTCGTGGAGTGCAAAACCTAGGTTTTGCACTCCGAATTTTTTACTTATCATCAGGAAAATCGTCCAACACTTCATCACGTTCAGCCTCCAGTTTTTCCCAATTCGGCATTTGATACATGCGGATGTTCGCCTCATCAATATTTTGTTTGTCGAAAAAGGTATAAATGGGGCGTAATGCAGAACGGTATAAATAGTTTAAATGCCAGTGCATTTCATCTTCGCCTTTAATCCGGCGGTAGATTTCTAAAACAAGGTCTTTGTTGCTGACTTGGGTTAAATCGGACATGTGTTTTCTCCTGTTTCAACGGCATCAAAAACGCGATTTTTGACTCCAGACTAGAAAATTTTAAAATCAGGTTCGGTGCAAAATAATTTCCAACACCAGTTTGCTGCCAAAATACGCCAGCAGCAGCAGCACAAAACCGGCAATGGTCCAGCGAATCGCCGTCTGCCCGCGCCAGCCATACCGCCATCTGCCAACCAATAGCGCCGAAAAAATCAGCCAGGCACTTATAGACAAAATTGTTTTATGCGCCAGATGCTGGGCAAACAAGTCCTCAATAAACACCATACCGCTGATTAAAGACACCGACAAAAACAGCAAGCCCATCGCAATCATCTGAAACAATAACGACTCCATAGTTTGCAGGGCAGGCAGGCGCAAAATGAACTTTTTCGGCTGATGATTTTTCAGCTGATGCTCCTGTATCGCCAGCAACACCGCTTGCAGCGCGGCAATATTCAGCAAACTGAACGCAATCACCGAACTTAAGATATGGGTGCCCATTTCCCAGTTATAGGTTTGCAAACTGCGCAGTTTTTCAGGAAAACAAATATCTAAACCCAACATGACTGCTGCCAGCGGAAAAATCGCAATCCCCAGTTTTTCCACCGGCTTGGTTAAACTCGCCAGTAGCAATAATAAAACCACCAGCGCTGAAACCATTGATGCGGTGCTAAGCAGACTGAAATTAAAACGATTCGCCTGCAACACTGCCAGCGTGATAAAAACCAGATGTAAAAATAACCCCAGCCATGCCGGATAAACGATGGTATAGGAAAGCGTTTTTTGCTCCCGATTTTTGAGCAACAAAGCGCTGCTGCCTAAATAAGCACAGATCGAAAAAATACCAAGAAATGTAGAGGTCATAGTGAAGGCTCTGGTTGATTTTTTTAGGCTCAATCGAAAGAAGTTCTGAGGATATGTTAATATATCAGGTCTGTTTGTCCTAATGCTGCCTTGCAACTTTCAAGCCGCAGCCAAAGCCGACAAAAGCGATAGGAACCGTCCATCTTCACTGACGGGACGCTGGTTTGAATTAATACTAATTAAAGTGCAACTATGTTTGATAATTTAACCGACCGGTTGACCGGTACGCTGAAAAAAATAAAAGGTCAGGGTAGACTGACTGAAAGCAATATTAAAGACACGCTGCGCGAAGTGCGGATGGCGTTGCTGGAGGCGGATGTCGCACTGCCTGTAGTAACCGAGTTTATTGAACGTGTTAAAGAAGGCGCATTAGGCGAGGAAGTCAAAACCAGTCTGACACCGGGACAGGCTCTGACCAAAATCGTCCAGCACGAACTGGTCAACGTGATGGGTGAGCCGAATGAAGGCTTGAATCTGCGGGCCAATCCTCCGGCGATTGTGTTAATGGCCGGTTTGCAAGGCGCGGGTAAAACCACTACCGTGGCGAAATTAGGCCGCTGGTTGCAGGAAAACCAGAACAAGAAAGTCGGCGTGGTCAGTGCTGACGTGTATCGTCCGGCGGCAATTAAACAGCTGGAAACTTTGGCCAATGATTTAGGCCTGGTTTTCTTTGAAAGTGATTTAAGCCAAAAACCGGTTGATATTGCCAATAATGCCATTGCCGCAGCCAAAAAACAGTTTCTGGATGTAGTTATCGTTGATACCGCCGGTCGTCTGCATGTTGACGATGAAATGATGGTTGAGATTAAAGAACTGCACGCCGCGATTAATCCTATCGAAACCCTGTTCGTGGTTGACAGCATGACCGGTCAGGATGCTGCCAACACCGCAAAAGCCTTTAATGACGCATTAGCTCTCACCGGGGTGATTTTAACCAAAGCTGACGGTGATGCACGCGGCGGGGCGGCGTTATCTATCCGCCACATTACCGGCAAACCGATTAAATTTATCGGGGTCGGCGAAAAAACCGACGCGCTGGAATTGTTCCACCCGGAACGGATTGCCACCCGGATTTTAGGGATGGGCGACGTTTTATCGCTGATTGAAGAAATCGAACAAAAAGCCGATAAAAAAGTTGCCGAAAAACTGGCGCAAAAACTGCAAAAAGGCAAAAGCTTTGATATGGAAGATTTCAAGGCGCAGTTGCAGCAAATGGAAAAAATGGGCGGTTTAAGCTCGATGATTGACAAGTTGCCGGGCATGAACGAAGTGCCGCAACATTTGAAAGACAAGGTTAATGACAAAGAACTGGCCCGTCAGATTGCGGTGATTAACTCCATGACTATTGAAGAGCGCCGTTTTCCTGACCTGATTAAAGGCAACCGCAAAAAACGCATTGCCGCAGGTTGCGGACAGGAATTGCAGGATGTGAACCGGATTCTTAAGCAATACACCATCATGAATAAAATGATGAAAAAGTTTAAGAAAGGTAATCTGGCCAACATGATGCGCGGCATGAAAAGCAACGTCCGCAATCTGAGAATGTAATTTTTTACCTGCCGTTCATGTAACTGAGTGCGGCTGGTCCCGCTCAGTTACCGGATAAAGTTTATGCTTTTGCACTGAGTTAATCAGGCAAATGTCTTTCTGATCTGTAAATATTTTAACGATTTAATTAATTTACTCTTCACATATTTAAAAAATCGCGTAATATAGGCAGATTAAGTTTTCGATTATTGTTTTTTTAAGGAATTTACTCGATGGTAACCATTCGTCTTGCTAGAGGTGGCGCGAAAAATCGTCCATTTTATCATGTAGTTGTAACTGACAGCAGAAACAGCCGTGATGGAGCTTATATTGAACGTGTTGGTTTTTTTAACCCTTTATCTCGTGGTAACGAAGAAAGAGTGCGTTTAGATAGTGCTCGCGTTGAATACTGGAAATCAGTCGGTGCACAACCTTCTGACCGTGTTGCACAATTGATTAAAATGGCTGGCAAAGCTGCTGCCTAAGTAGTGTCGTTGTCCGCACAGCAATACATAGTAGTCGGCGAAATTTCCGGCGTTTTTGGCATAAAAGGCTGGGTTAAGGTTTATTCTTTTACTGAACCCAGGGAAAATATCTTAAATTATTCTCCCTGGGTTTTAAGAAAAGGCACCGATGTTAAAACACTTGAAGTGCTGGATGGCGGATTGCAGGGCAAGGCGGTTGTAGCCAGTCTTTCCGGTATTACTGACCGTGATGTGGCAGCGGGATTAGGCGGTTATGAAATCGTTATTGATTCTGCTTTGTTGCCTGAGCCTGAAGCAGGCGAATATTACTGGCGTGATTTAATCGGCCTAAAAGTTGCAACCGAACAGGGTGTAGCGCTAGGTGTGGTTGATTATCTGCTGGAAACCGGTGCCAATGACGTGCTAGTGGTAAAAGAAGGTGAAAAAGAACGGTTAATTCCGTTTTTGCAAGGGCAGTTTGTTAAAAAAATTGATCTTGAATCCGGCCTGATGATTGTTGACTGGGATCCTGAGTTTTAACCGGCTTATGCGATTTGATGTCATCACTCTGTTTCCTGAAATGATTCTGGAAACGGCGCGACACGGTGTCACCGGCAAAGCCATTGAAAACGGCATCGTAGGTTTGTCGGTTTGGAATCCTAGGGATTACACGCACGACCGGCATAAAACTGTGGATGACAGACCTTATGGCGGCGGCCCCGGCATGGTGATGAAATATCAGCCGCTGTTTGATGCCGTTACCGCAGCCAAACAAAGCCAAAACTCTGCAAGCTGTAAAGTTATCTGTTTATCTCCGCAAGGCAAACCGATTAATCAGGCGCTATTAAAAAGCTGTGCTGATTATGAACAGCTGATTCTGGTGGCAGGGCGTTACGAAGGTATAGACGAACGTTTTATCATTGATGTGTGTGATGAGGAATGGTCGTTAGGTGATTATGTCATCAGTGGCGGTGAATTGGCGGCTCTGATAATTATTGACGCCGTTACCCGCCTGATTCCCGGGGTTTTGGGTGATGAAAACTCTGCGGTACAGGATTCGTATAACGATGGATTGCTGGATTGTCCACATTTTACCCGCCCCGAACAGCTTGATGCCGGCACAGTGCCAGCGGTGTTACTTGGCGGTAATCATGCAAAAATACAGCGCTGGCGGTCGAAACAAGCCTTAGGGCGAACCTGGTTGCGCCGACCTGATTTGTTAGAAAAAAAAACGCTAAACGCCGAGCAGCAAAAACTGCTGGAAGAATTCAAAATTGAAGTTGATGTTAAATAGGGTGTAGTAATGAGCAAAATTATACAAGAATTAGAAGCCGCACAAATGAAGCAAAATGTGCCAGAGTTTGGTCCTGGTGACACTGTGGTTGTGCAGGTAAAAGTAAAAGAGGGCGACAAAGAAAGATTTCAGGCTTTTGAAGGTGTTGTCATCGCAAAACGTAATCGTGGTTTGAATTCTGCGTTTACAGTAAGAAAGATTTCTTACGGTGAAGGCGTAGAGCGGGTTTTCCAGACTCACAGCCCTGCGATTGGCGATATTACAGTTAAGCGTCGTGGTGTAGTGCGTCGTGCTAAATTGTATTATTTACGTGATTTGACTGGTAAAGCAGCAAGAATTAAAGAAAAACTTTAATTATTTAAAGCTTTCGGTTTTTCGACTCTAAAAAAGACAGCATCTAAGCTGTCTTTTTTTTGCCCGGCATTTTAAAAATCAATAACGTAAAGCTTCTTGCTTAAAAACAATAAATACTCAAAGAATAGCCATGAACCAATTAAAAAAAATCCACCTTACTGTAGCATTAAGCTCTGTGTTCACCATTTACAGTAGCACCGTTTTCGCCGACCACGGTTCGCTGGGCTTCGGTATCGGCACCGCCTCGCCGATTATTACCCAGCCGGGTGTGACAATGCCTGCTGATATGTGGGCAACCGGTATCATTACCCAATTTTCCGATTTTAACAGTGCCTCAGATCAAAAGTTGCTGGATTTGAAAAATAGCGGCAATGCTGATGTCCATAGTGTAAACACCTATTTACAACTTTCACTGTTTGCAGCTTATGGAGTAACCGATGATTTAACTTTGGGGATGAAAATTCCTTATGTCTGGCGTTCTGGAGTGCGTTCGCCTGATGAGCTGGAGGATGTGGTAAATAAATTGGGTGCTCCCAACGGTTTTGGTGATGTATCTTTTTTTGGCCAATATCGTTTTTTTCATAGTGAAGATAATTTAAACCATGCCGCGCTCACGGTGGGTCTGAAAACCCCAACCGGCCAAACTGCTGTAGTGAATAAGCAAGGGACTAATTTTGAGACTCATCATCAACCCGGCAGTGGTTCATGGAATCCCTCCGTCGGTCTTTCTTTTACGCGCTTGATGGGCTCGTTCTCGTTTGATACCAACACCATGTACACCATCTCAACCAAAGGCGCACAGGGAACTGACCTGGGTGATAATGTCAGTTATAACTTTGCTGTTTCTTATGCTTTTGGCGCACCAGCTACTAATTCTTTTTTCTCAGCCAGTAACAATGCACCGTTTACCGCCGTTTTGGAGCTGAATGGCGAATGGCAAGACCGTCAAAAAACAGCTGGAGTCCGAGATCCCAATTCAGGTGCGCACACGCTGTTCATTTCTCCAGGATTTAGATATTCCGGTGGAAAAAACTGGAATACCGCTTTGTCTATAGGCACACCGATACTTAAAGACTTCAACGGTTATCAAACTCAGCCTGATTACAGAATCACCTGGCGTTTTGTAATGGCCTTTTAAAGATAGAGATTCTGGTTAATTTAAGATGATAGATTCGTCATATTTTGCCATTGCAACAAGATTTTTGCGGCGGCTATGTTTACTCTCTGCATTGCTATTGGCCGCCTGTAGCCATGACAATCATAGCCATCTTAACCTAAGTGGCGCCGCAAATTATCAGCATTATCCGGCAGGTGGCGGACTGTTTGTGAGCGCTGCTTTTGATGCCGATGGCAAGCTGTGGCGGGTGGTGCCGGAAAAACAACATGTCTATGTCGATTACTCTACTGATCTTGGCAAGACTTTTAGCGCCCCTGTGGTTATCAACCCTGAAACGCAGCGGATCAAAGCAAGCGGTGAAAATCGCCCGAATATTGTTGTTGATGCTACAGGGCAGATCTACGTTACTTATACCGCCGAGGGAATTCAGCCGGCAGCGGTTTATTTCAGTGTTTCCAGTGATAAAGGCCAAAGTTTTTCCAATCCTGTGCCATTGAGTGACAAAGCTGCCGCCGCGAACTCATTTCAGGGAAAACTGGCTTTAAGCCCCGCCGGTCAGGCTTATGCTTTTTGGCATGACGAACGCAACCGCACGGACTGGAAACAGCCGGGAAATGCGATTTATTACAGCCCTATCAATGCCCAAGGAAAGCCGGCAACTGCAAAAAAAATAGCTGATACCGTGTGTGAATGTTGCCGGGTTGCCGCTGCTTTTGCCAGTGATGCTCAGCCGATTTTATTGTTGCGCTTTGTTTATCCCGACAATATTCGTGATTTTGGCCTGGTTAAACCGCAAGCTGCCGATGGTCAGGAGTTTCAGTCATGGCGAGTCAGTTTCGATCAATGGCATATCGAAGGCTGTCCAGATCATGGCGGGGCGATTACTATCAGCAATGATAAATATCACATCGCCTGGTTTACTCAGGGCAGTGAGCGGGCTGGATTGTTCTACGCTTCTTCGACGGATAAAGGGCGGCATTTTTCAAAACCTTTGCCGTTTGGCAATAACGACAAACGTTCCGGTCATCCTGATGTTATGGCGAAAGGCAAACGTGTGGTTTTGACCTGGACCGAGTTTGACGGCAACAAAACCCAGCTTTTGCTGATGCAGTCAAATGATGGCGGTCAAACCTGGCAACCGGGAAAAGTGATAGCGGAAACGACGGATGAAGCAGATTTTCCATTTTTGCTGAGCAGTAATGCCGGCATGTTTGTGTCGTGGAATAGCAAAAATGAAGGGTATCGGTTAATTCCTGTCAACTGAGATATCTTCGGGGCGATAGAAAACTTGCTCAAGGCTTTGTTTGGAACCTTCAAAACGCAAAAAGGCGTATAGATGTAATAATTTTTTCACCTATACGCCTGATTTTCAGATTTAAACTGATTTTGAATCGTTAAAATCTGTAATTAACACCCACCTTAACGATATGTTGGCTAATATCTGTCAAGCCATGATTCATAGGAAAAGAGCTTCCGAAGAAGGGGCGGTAAACTGTCGAAGCAGCATTTCCTGTATTTTCAAAGCCGACATACATATATTCCGCCTTGACACTCCATTTATCAGCCAACGCATATTCCGCTCCGGCGCCAATTGTCCAGCCCAGCATTAGTTTGGAGGCAGTTGCATTTCCGGCGGGCGCGCTGAAACCTGGTGGAAGAAAAAATCCCGGCAAGCTTGTATTATAGCCAGAGGTGAAACTATATTCCGAAACGGCAAGACCGCCAGTAATGAACCCCAGAAAGTTACCTGTCGCAAACCCCAAGCGAGTGCGGAAAGTGGAAAGCCAGTCACTCTTAACGCTGCTGCTAAACGAGGTGTTCACAAAGCCTGCTGGAGGAATAAACCCTGGAGGAACCACCCCCCCCCCAGGATTTGGAATCGACCCTGATTGGTAGTTTCGGGTTAAGTCTGTGTATTGAAAGTCTCCTTCAACTCCGACTACAAACTGATTAATCTGGTAATTGTAGCCAACATCTAACCCACCGGTAAAACCATGTGTACCTAAATTTTGGTGCATTTGAGAATTTAAAGCAGAGCCATAAAGACCGGAGATCACAGCAGATCCATTAGAATCTGCTGGCCCTACGTTCATGGTTGAACTTCCCCAGGTCTGTCTGGCCTGCTGTCAAGCCTGCATACGCGCCTGTCCATGATACCTCTGGAGTGTCTGCAAAAGCATAGGTAGAGGTGAATAATGCTGCCATTAACACTGGCAGAGCGGTAGGTATCCGCAATAGATTATTTTTCATATAGATTTTTGAGATTAAAGTTTTTAAGCCTAAAAATGAATTGAAAAGTACAACTGCTATAGGTTTTTACTTTTCAATTCAACCAAAACTGGAGGTAGTCAACAAGTCTTTGACTAATCCTCCCCGCGATTATAATTCACAGCTTTGAATTATCAAAACTGGAAAATCATGTAAATGCGATTGCTTATTTTATTTGCGATTATAATTCGAGCAAAAATAAAGCAGCATTACATCTGTGGTACTACCTTCACATTAGACATATTACAGATTTAGTGCGGCTTCAACATTGGCTTGCCATGAGCTGAGCCAGTCAAGAAACTTCTCTGCTGGCATAGGTCTGGCGATAAAATAACCCTGAGCAATATCACAGCCTGTAGAGCGCAACAGGTTCCAGTCTTCCCAGTCTTCCACGCCTTCTGCCACCGTTTTCATGTTCAGCTGTTTTGCCAGGGTCAGACTGGCATTATAAATCGCCAGTAGCCGGTCGTTACTGGCAGCGCCATGCACAAAGCCCTGATCTATTTTCAGTTCGTTAAACGGCACGTTATTTAACAGGGTGAATGAAGAATAACCGGTGCCGAAATCATCAATTGACATGCCGAACCGTTTTAACCGCAGCCGGGTGAGAATCTCCTGCGATGCCGACAGATTCTTCATCAACTGGCTTTCTTTAACTTCCAGCACAATGTCGCCTGGAGCAATGTCTGCGGCTGTGGCAGCGGCGGCCAGGTAATCAACAAAATCCAATGAGGCCAGATCGTCCATGGAAATATTAATGGCGATCATTAAGTCCGGGTTGTTATTCTGCCATATTCCAAGCTGGGCAAAAGCGGCATCAACTACGGCTCGGGTCAAAGCGTTGATAAGACCGTAGCCTTCTGCAACACGGATGAACTGCTCTGGAAAAACCAGTCCATCTTGCGGATGATGCCAGCGTACCAGCGTTTCAAGTCCGACTACTTTGCCGGTCGCCACTTCCACTTGCGGCTGATAGTAATTTACCAATTCGTTATTGCTAATGGCAGCCTTAATTTCGTTAGCATTGTATATTTTTAATGCCGAGGAGGAGGGCTCAATCATCCAGGACGGCATCCACTTATCTATCAGTTTGGACAAGGCCTCGGGGGTAACCGGTTTTTGCAGGTGTCCGAGCGAAGTGATTTTGTACATCTGTACCAGCTTTTCAGCGGCCTGTAGCATCCGTTCGTTTTCCCCGCTTACCAGAATAACACCGCCTGAATATTGGCGTTTGGCGAGATGGCGGACAAATTCAAGTCCATCCATTTCCGGCATGTTAATGTCCAGCAGAATCAGATCGGGCGGATAGCTTGATAAATCCAGATATTCCAGGGCTTCCCTGCCGCTTTCACAAACTGTCACTGCGGTTAATCCCACAGTGGCGAGTGTATGACCTAACAGTTTCAGCATGAAAGGCTCGTCATCGATTAGCAAAACTTTTAGTGTAGATCTTTCAGTCATGATTTTTTCCGGTGATTATTGTGCTGTTCCTGTTATTTTCATTGCTTACAAAGTATCCAGATATTTGCTTACCGCCCGCATTTCCATCTCAAAGCGCGGTAACAAAAGGGCTAATTCCTCTAGTTTTTCAGCTTTACCGGCCTGCTCAATGGCAACGCATAAATCAGCCAAGCCAAATGCCCCCACCGAACGGGCGGCGGATTTGAGTTTGTGTGCCAAGCCTGCTGTTTGCGCTGTTTCTCCTGCCGCATAAGCATTTTTTAACTCACTGGCAATTTTATTGGCGCTGCGTTGAAAATCATGAAGGAAGTCACTGATAATTTTCGGGTCATTGCCAACCAGTGCCGCTAATACATTTACATCAACCAATTTTAGCACGGTATCTGTGGTTGTTGAGGCAACAGCTGTCTGCTCCGCTGCCGTATCAGCTTTGTCAGTCGATACTGGAGCAGTGATTTCTGTTAGCCATTTATCCAGTACCGCCTTTAAACTCTCCAGCGGTATCGGTTTGCTCAAATAGCCGTTCATTCCTTCATGATAGCAACGCAATTCGTCAGTTTTGCTGGCATTTGCAGTCATGGCAATAATCACGCTATCGCGTACCTGCTTTTCCTCATTGCGGATGGCGGCAGTCAATTGATAGCCGTCCATTTTCGGCATGTGGATATCGGTTAAAACCAGAAAATATTTTCCGCTGCGCCATAGCTCCAGTGCTTCAAGGCCATTGCTGGCAATATCGGCAGCAAATCCAAGCAACGCCAGTTGCCGGGCAATAACCTTCTGGTTGGTTTCATTGTCTTCGGCTACCAGAATCAGCCTGTCCTGCTGCAAGGCATCAGCGTGTAACGGCGCTTTGAAAGCGGCTGCGCTCTTGCCGGGGGATGTTGAAAGGTCCTGAATCTGGATTTTTCCCGCCGCAATTGCTATTGCTTGCAAGAGGGTTTTTCGGGTTAAAACATTGCCGTCTACCTTGAGAATGAAGTTATTTTTTAGCCAGCGTGGTTGCCGACGGTTGCCGCGTTCGATAATAACAAAACGAATGCGCTGTTCAGCCGCAGTAGCGGCAATGGCATATAACTCTTCCAGCAAAAAAAATGTGCTGGCGGCATCGATAATCCATATTAATGGCATGTCGGGTGGCTTGGAAATCACTGTGCCTTGGGGAGCTGCCAAATCCTCTACCTGATTGGCTACTGCACCGGCAGCGGCCAGGTAAGTAGCCAGATGGCCAAGCAATTCTGTGTTTTTACCTATTAGCAGGCAGGAAAGACCTGCAAGCGGCAAAGGTTGCAGAGTTTGCTCAGACTGGTTTGGTGGAAGGACAAAAGGCAAGCGCACAATAAAGCTGGAACCTTGTCCCAGGGTGCTTTGTACCGTAATCCCGCCATTCATCAGTTGTACCAGACGCTGGGCAATCGACAGTCCTAGTCCTGTGCCGCCAAAGCGCCGCGTCGTTGAGGCATCTGCCTGAGTGAAAGGTGTGAACAACAAAGTTTGGGTCTCCTGATCCATGCCAATGCCGTTATCAATCACCCGAATTTCCACTATCACTGCCGTGGCGTTACCCTCAATCAGTGCCAGTTGCACTGAGACACGACCCTGGCGGTTTTGACCACAGGAGAATTTGATGGCATTGTTGACAAGGTTGATGATGATTTGCCGCAGGCGCAAGGTATCGCCAAGCACAACGGCAGGAACCGCAGGATCAGTGAAAAGCATTAATTCCACTCCCTTGTTTAAAGCCATCTGATCCAGCATCAGACAGACATTTTCCACCACTTCTGCCAGGTTGGTGGGAATCCGTTCAATTTCCAGCTTGCCCGCTTCAATCTTGGAAAAGTCCAGAATGTCTTCAATAATCTCCAGCAGGGAAAGTCCCGAATCGCGAATGGTTTTCACCATATCCATCTGATAACTTTCCAGCTTGCTTTGCTGTAACACTTCCACCATGCCGATCACGCCATTCATCGGGGTGCGGATTTCGTGACTCATGGTGGCAATAAACTGGCTTTTGGCAATATTGGCCGCTTCCGCTGCTTCTTTGGCTTTGAGCAGTTCTTCGGTTCTTGATTCGACCAGTCTTTCCAGATTTATCCAGTATTGCTGTAGTTCGGCTTCAAAGCGTTTACGCTCTATCATCGACCAGAGTGAATTGGCAATTAACTCCAGTTCCCGCAAATCGCTGTCATCGTAGTTTTCAGGTTTGTTCCCGACTCCGATAATCATTTTTACTTTATCGCCATCTATCACAGGAATGCTCATGACCCGCAATAAAACCGCATGTTTTTCCGGCAAGCCTTTTTTTATCGGTACTGCCGGATAATCGTTATAGATCACAGGACGTTTTTGCCGAAAACAGTCAGCCCAGATTCCGGCCTGAGAAATCGGGTAATGATTGTCGTAGGCGGCATTACAGGTTTGCAAGGTTTTGCTCGACCAGGTTCCAAGGCTCAAGGTTTCCTGATCATCATTAACAAAATGCGCATAGGCGATATGGCTGTGGGTTAGCTTTTCAGCCTGCTCCAGTGCGACCTGTAATAACTCCTGTTCATCCAGTTTGCTGGCACGCAACGACAGCTCAAGCAGTGATCTGGCACGCAGTTCACTGAACTCGAGTTTTTTTTCAACCACTTTGCGTTTGCTGATTAACTGACCATCCCGTACATAAGAAAAGCCTTGCCCAAGCAGGCCAATCAGCCAAATCAAGCCATGAATCCAGATACGGTTACGGTTTTCTTTTTCCTCTTGCTGCAAATAAAAGGCTAAAGGCACCGCAGTGCTGATACCGCCACGAATGTCTCCTATCTTGTAGTTTTGCTTGAGGTGGCAGGACAGACAGCTTTTTTCCACCACCAGCGGCAGCATCAATCTCAAATACGGTTGCTGGTTAATTTGTTGCAGTTGCCGAAATTCCTTGTTGCCATGCTCAAAGCTCAACAAGGCTTGAGTTTCCCATTCATCCGCGACATTATGAGGATTAAGCGGTTTTAAACTGGTCAGATGGCTGCGGCCCACACTGTCATTGCCAAACTTGTCGTGCAATTCCCGAAACATGTAGGCGGGATTCATCAGGGTGAGTTTTTTTCCTGTGGTTGTGATTACATCGCGGTCAGGAACGTTGAGATAGGGGTTAGGCGGGGTTGCGGCAGATGGCTTGACATAAACCCCGCCGTGCGAAGCTGCCCAGCTCCGAAAAGTTATGTCTTTAACAATGTTGGTACGTGCAGCGATGGTGGCGGTCAGCAGGGTGCGCTGAGATTCCTGATGAATCCCCCACGCCAGCAATGCCGCGAGCAGCAAAGTCCAGCCTACGAAGATAAAAATATATTTGCGCAGGTAAATGTCGCATTTGCGGCAATTTAACAAGTTGCTGAATCTAGCCATTTTTCTGGTTCATTAAGGCTCGGCAATTAAATTTTGCCCGACTGTGGATGGCATTTAAAGATTGGCTTTTGATTCAATCACGCCGCCGCCCAAACAAATTTCGCCATCATAAAACACCACGGATTGGCCGGGGGTAATGGCGCGTTGCGGTTGGGCAAAAATAGCCCGACAACGATTATTTGGCAATGGCTCCACACGGCAAGCCTGATCTGGCTGGCGATAGCGGCTTTTCGCATAACATGCGATTGTCTGGGTCAAGGGTTTATCGCTGCACCAATCCAGCTGTCCCGCTTCCAGACTGTTGTGCAGCATCAGCGGATGATTATGTCCCTGCCCGACAATCAACACATTATTCTCAAGGTCTTTTTCCAATACATACCAGGCCTCGTCGGCTGCGTTTTTCACCCCGCCAATTCCCAAGCCTTGTCGTTGTCCCAAAGTGTAGTACATCAGGCCATGATGTTTGCCAATATATTTTCCTTCAGGAGTGCGCATTTCACCGGGTTGAGTCGGTAAATAGCGCTGTAAAAACTCCTTGAATTTGCGTTCGCCAATAAAACAAATGCCGGTACTGTCCTTTTTCTGGTAATTCTCAAATCCGGCTCTTTTCGCTAATTCCCGCAATTGGGGTTTCAGCATGTGGCCAATCGGAAACAGGGTTTTGCTTAAGGCTTTTTGCCCCAAGGTGTATAAAAAATAACTTTGCTCTTTGTTGGGGTCGGTGCCTTTTAACAATTGAAATTCGCCATTGACTTCCCGCACCCGCGCATAATGGCCGGTGGCGATATATTCTGCGCCCAAATCTTCAATCGCGTAATTTAAAAAGGCTTTAAATTTCACATGTTTGTTGCACAGAATGTCAGGGTTGGGGGTACGTCCGGCCTTGAATTCGGATAAAAACACTTCAAAGACTTCATCCCAATATTCAGTGGCGAAATTGACGGTTTTTAGTTCAATCCCCAAACGGTCGCAGACTTGCTGGGCATCGGCCAAATCCTGCATGGCGGTGCAATATTCGGTGCCGTCGTCTTCTTCCCAGTTTTTCATAAACAAGCCGGTGACGTGATGCCCCTGTTCCAGTAAAGTCAATGCGGTCACAGAAGAATCAACGCCGCCGGACATGCCGACGATTATATTTTTACTCATAAGGTGTAATCTAAAAAAGACTGTAGTACAGATAAGGGATAGCGTTTACCGCTTAAATAATCATCAACACAATTGATAACCAAAGGACTGCGGAGTGGTTGTTTGGCAATTTCATCCCGCGTCAGCCAGTGCGTCTGCACAATCCCTGTATCTAAGATCTGCTCTGGATTATGTTCAAATACCTCACCGGTAAAACACAGGCGCAAATAATTGGTTGACTGCGGATTTTTCCGCCACAGATAAACACCTAAAAATCCGGTTGGGGTAAAATGCCAGGCAGTTTCTTCCAGCACTTCGCGTTTCACTGCGGTGATAAAATCCTCGCCCTCTTCCAGATGTCCTGCCGGCTGATTAAATACCAAACCGTTGGTAGTTTCTTCTTCGACCACCAGAAAACGCTGATTTTGTTCTATAATCGCAGCCACTGTTACATGAGGTTTCCAAACCATCAAGCCACTCCAGTTAGGTAAAAAATGCCTTATTTTACTTGATTTGCTAGTATTATGCGTGTGAAGATTGAAATCCTTGAGATTTGCCGCTATGGTAAGTCTTAGCAAGTGTTATTAAATTATATTCTGTACCAAAAATATGTCCGATATTGATCCCTCAAAAGATGATGATGGCGATTTGGCTGTTGAAGAGGCCAAGCCGCAATTGAAAAAGCCACCTTTATATAAGGTGATTTTGTTGAATGATGATTTCACGCCGATGGATTTTGTAGTGGAAATTTTGACGGAATTTTTCAATATGGGCTACGAAAAGGCCACCCAAGTGATGTTGCAAGTGCATTATGAGGGCGTGGGGGTGTGCGGCACTTATACTAAAGATGTGGCAGAAACCAAGGTGTTTATCGTAAATGATTATTCGCGCGAACACGGTCATCCGTTGATGTGCGCAATGGAAGAAGCCTAAGCTGACGAGGAAAAAGCAATGTTAAGTAAAGAACTGGAAATAACCTTAAATCAGGCATTTACTGCTGCCCATCAAAAACGGCATGAATTTATCACCGTTGAGCATCTGTTATTGGCTTTGCTGCGGACAGCGACGGTTGAGCCGATTCTAAAAGCCTGTGCCTGTGACATTAAAGCCTTAGAGCATGATTTAACCCTGCATATTAATGAAACCATTTCCTTAATTCCGCAAGGGGTGGAGCGCGAAACCCAACCAACTTTAGGCTTTCAGCGGGTGTTGCAGCGGGCGGTTTTTCATGTTCAGGCTTCGGATAAAAAAGAAGTCACAGGGGCCAATATTTTTGTCGCCCTGTTTAGTGAACAGGACTCTCATGCCGTGTATTTGCTGAATAAACAGCATATTAGCCGTCTCGACGTGGTTAATTATCTGGCACATGGCATTTCCAAACTGGATAAAGAAGAGGATGAGCAAGAGCCTGACAGTCCGAATACGGCGGCTGATTCGCAAGGCAATCCCTTGGAAAAATACGCGCTGAACCTGAATGAAGAAGCGCGGCTGGATAAAATTGACCCTTTAATCGGTCGCGATCTGGAAATTGAGCGCACTATTCAAACCTTATGCCGTCGCCGGAAAAATAATCCGTTATTGGTCGGGGAAGCAGGAGTGGGTAAGACCGCCATTGCAGAGGGACTGGCAAAACGGATTGTAGACGGACAGGTGCCGGATATTTTGCTGGACAATACCGTTTATTCCCTGGATTTAGGTACGCTGGTTGCCGGGACTAAATATCGCGGTGATTTTGAAAAGCGGTTAAAGGGATTGTTGAATCAACTCAAAAAAGACCCTAAAGCGATTTTGTTTATTGACGAAATTCATACCATTATCGGTGCGGGCTCGGCTTCCGGCGGGGTGATGGATGCGTCAAACCTGATTAAACCAGCCCTGGCATCCGGGCAATTGCGCTGTATCGGCTCAACCACTTATCAGGAATATCGCGGCGTATTTGAGAAAGATCATGCACTGGCACGGCGGTTCCAAAAAATTGATGTTGTGGAGCCTTCGGTAGAAGAAACCTTTAAAATTTTGCAAGGCTTGCGCTCACGTTTTGAAGCTCATCACGAGATTAAATACAGTAATGAGGCTTTGCAGTTAGCGGCAGAATTATCGGCGCGGTTTATTACCGATCGGTTCTTGCCGGATAAGGCGATAGATGTGATTGATGAGGCCGGCGCGAAACAACGGCTGGCAAAAAAAGAAGACCGTAAAGAATTGATTAATGCCGAGGAAATTGAAGATATTGTCGCCAAAATCGCCCGTATTCCGCCTAAATCAGTTTCCAGCAATGACAAAGATAAACTGGAGAATCTGGAAAAGAATTTGAAAATGCTGGTGTTTGGCCAGGACGAAGCGGTTTCAACTTTGGCTGCGGCGATTAAATTATCCCGCGCCGGTTTGCGTGATACAACCAAAACCATCGGTTCTTTCCTGTTTGCAGGGCCTACGGGAGTGGGTAAAACTGAATTAACCCGACAACTGGCGAAAGTTTTAGGCATTGAATTGATTCGCTTTGACATGTCTGAATATATGGAAAGACATACCGTATCCCGCTTGATAGGCGCACCTCCAGGTTATGTCGGTTTCGATCAGGGCGGTTTATTGACCGAGCAAATCACCAAGCATCCACATGCGGTGTTGCTGCTGGATGAACTGGAAAAAGCGCATCCTGATGTATTTAATTTATTGTTGCAAGTGATGGATCACGGTTCACTCACTGATAATAACGGTCGCACTGCTGATTTTCGTAATATCATTTTAGTAATGACCACCAATGCCGGTTCTGAGGAGGGCAGTCGTGCTTCAATAGGCTTTACTTCACAAGACCACAGTAGCGACAGTATGAAAGCAATTGAAAAAGGTTTTTCACCGGAGTTTCGCAACCGTCTGGATGCTATCGTGCAGTTTAAGCCGCTGGATATTTCTATTGTTGGCAGCGTGGTAGATAAGTTTATTTTTGAACTGGAGGCATTACTTGCAGACAAGCACGTGACCCTGACTTTGAGTTCAGAAGCGCGGTTGTGGCTGGCAGAACACGGTTGTGATCCAAAAATGGGCGCAAGACCGATGGCGCGGTTAATCCAGGAAAAAATCAAAAAGCCGTTGGCAAATGATTTATTGTTTGGAAAACTGGCAAACGGCGGTCATGTCCGCATTGATGTCGACAACAAGGAACTTAGCTTTGTAATTGAAAGTAAAGAGTTGAATATTGCAGAACGCAGTGATTAACAAAATCTCTGAAAGGTGCGCTGTCGCGTAAAACGCGATTAGCGCATCCTGAAGGTGATACGCCCTTTAGTTAAATCATAAGGTGTCATTTCAACTTTAACAGAATCCCCTGTCAAAATACGGATATAGTGTTTGCGCATTTTTCCTGAAATGTGAGCAGTGACAATATGTCCATTTTCCAGCTCTACCCGAAACATAGTATTAGGAAGGGTATCGATTACTTTGCCTTCCATCTCGATTTGATCTTCTTTTGCCATTTTCTCTAGTTAGTAATTAAAAACCGTGCACTTTAACATAAGTTAGTCATTAATAACAGAAATTCACGCTTTAAATATAACAAAATAATAGAAAAGCGGATGTAGGGTTTTGGTTTAAGTTGCAAATGCGAATCATTATTGATAATATCTTTTTCAAAGTCGTTTTTCGTTATTTTTCAGAAAGTGAGTGGCCGTTATGAATATCAACTTAAAGTCGTTAGCGGTAGGTGACTGCGGAACAATAACCGGATTTGACAAAACCGGGAAAGCATATCGCAAGCGTTTGCTGGCAATGGGATTAACACCGGGCACATCGTTCAGCATTACTCGTTTCGCGCCGATGGGCGACCCGGTAGAAATCAAAATTCGCGGTTTTTCGTTGACTTTGCGCAAGGATGAAGCCGCCGCCTTATTAATTGAGAAAACCGGATGAATATTGATTTCACCGTTGGTGTGGTCGGCAACCCTAACTGCGGTAAAACCACACTGTTTAATGCACTGACCGGCTCAAAACAACATGTCGGGAACTGGCCAGGCGTGACAGTGGAAAAAAAAACCGGCGAATACACTTTTGCCGGCAAACTGATTGAACTGGTTGATTTACCGGGCACTTATTCCTTGGAAGCTGCTGATGATGAGGTTTCTCTGGATGAAAAAGTAGCCCGTGACTATGTCGCCTCCAAACAAGCCGATTTAATCATCAACATCATTGATGCCTCCAATATTGAGCGCAATCTGTATTTAACTTCGCAGCTGATTGAAATGCGTGTGCCGATGCTTTTGGCACTCAACATGATGGATGCGGTCAAGCAGCGCGGGATTAAAATCGACATCGAGTCGTTAGCCGAAAGCTTAGGTTGTCCGGTTATTCCCATCACCGCATCTACAAAGACCGGTCTGGATGTGTTAAAAATTGCGATTAACGCCAGCGCAATCAGCAAACCGACCCCAAGTTTAAAAATTCGTTATACCCAGTTTTTAGAATCCGCCATTACTCAAGCCAGCAACTTGCTACACAACACCGCGCAAGCGCAACAATGCGATTTACGCTGGTTAGCCATTCGCTCTTTAGAGGGTGATACCTTAGCGCAAACGATGATAGGTGAATCGCTTTACGCACAAATTCAAACCCTGCAAGCTCAAGCCGAAACTGAAGCCGATGACGAGATTGACATTCTCGCCGCCGATGCCCGTTATGGTTTTGTAAATGAGATTGTACAAAGCTGTGTTTGCAAGCTGAATGAAGTCAGTCGTCACCGCAGCGAAAAAATTGATGCCGTGGTGCTAAACCGCTTTCTGGGGATTCCGATTTTCCTGTTGGTGATGTACGCCATGTTTATGTTTACCATTAATATCGGCAGCGCGTTCGTGGATTTTTTTGATCAACTGGTCGGCGCGTTACTGGTTGATGGACTCACACAACTTCTGACGCAATGGCAGATTCCGCAATGGCTGATTGTGTTATTGGCCAACGGCGTAGGGGCAGGGGTTCAGGTTGTCGCCACTTTTATTCCAATTGTCGGTTTTTTGTTCATGTTTTTATCCGCCCTGGAAGATTCCGGCTATATGTCCCGTGCCGCCTTCGTGATGGACAGATTCATGCGGATGATAGGATTGCCGGGCAAATCGTTTGTACCGATGATAGTCGGATTTGGCTGTAATGTGCCGGCGATTATGGCAACCCGAACCCTGGACAACCAACGCGACCGGATTTTAACCAATTTGATGAACCCGTTTATGTCGTGCGGTGCAAGACTGCCGGTTTATGCGCTATTTGCAGCGGCATTTTTTCCGGTGGGCGGGCAAAACCTGGTGTTTGGGCTGTATTTATTTGGCATTGTGATCGCCGTCTTAACAGGTTTGATTATGCGTCATACTTTATTTAAAGGCGAAGTCACACCGTTTATTATGGAATTGCCAGCTTATCATTTGCCAACCTTGCAAGGGGTATGGACCAAAACCTGGGACCGGGTAAAATCATTTTTGATCAATGCCGGAAAAGTGATTGTGCCGATGGTGCTGATATTAAACTTTCTGAACGCGCTCGGTACAAACGGCAGTTTTGGACAGGAAAACAGTGATAAATCCGTGTTAAGTGAGATCGGCCGCGCTTTAACTCCCGCTTTCAAACCGATGGGAATCGAAAGAGATAATTGGCCGGCGACAGTTGGCATTTTTACCGGCGTGTTAGCCAAAGAAGCGGTAGTAGGCACCTTGGATGCGCTATATACGCAAATGGCCCACAAAGCCAATCCACAATCCGCTCCTGAGTTTAATTTGCAAACTGCCTTATTAGCTGCCTGTGCTACGGTGCCAGAAAATTTAAAAGCTGTCGCTGATAAAGTTTTTGATCCTCTGGGATTAAACATCGTCAATGAAACCAGCACAGATAAAGCTAAAAATGATACGTTTGGGGCAATGCAGAACAGTTTTGACGGCAAGGCCGGGGCATTTGCTTACCTGTTGTTTATTTTGTTGTATTCGCCTTGTGTGGCGGCAACAGCGGCGATTTATCGGGAAACCAATCTGGGATGGACAGTGTTTGTGGTGATGTGGACCACAGGTTTGGCTTATCTAAGTGCAACAGTCTTTTATCAGGTTGCCAGTTATGCCAATCATCCGGTTTATTCTTTACTATGGATAATCGGCTTGAGTGCTGCTTTTGTCTGCGTGTTATTAGGATTATGGCTTTATGGACGAAATCAAAATTCTGATGCAGTGAAACCGGAGTTTTTATTATGATTCTGTCTGATTTGCGTGATTACCTTAAACAGCGGCAGCGCGTGACGTTAAATGATTTGGTCATTCATTTTTCAATGGATGCCGATGCGCTGCGCGGGATGCTAGGGAAGTGGATTAGCAAAGGCAAGCTGAAAAAAATATCCCCGGATTCTGCGGTTTGCGGCACCAGTTGTTGCAAGTGTGATCCGGCCTTAACCGAACTTTATGAGTGGTTGGAAAAATAAACTGGCCTGAGTCCGAAACAAGGAGTCTAAACCTTATCCCGAACTCGGCCTGACTTCAGGCTACTCGTCTGTTTTTGTTTCTGTTGTTTCTTCCGCTACTTCATTAGTCAGAAACAGCGGATATAAAAGCGCACCGGCAATAAAGCCGCCTAAATGTGCCCACCACGCGACATCGGCTGGCGCACCAAAGATAACGCTGCTGGTGGCTTCATTAATTTGAATAATCACCCAAAAACCTAAAAATGCAATCGCCGGTACTTCAACAAAAATCGGCAACAGTAAAAACGGCACCCAGATAACCACTCTGGCATAGGGATATAAAAAGAAATAAGCTCCCAATACTCCGGCAATCGCGCCGGAAGCACCTACTACCGGTGTAGAAAGTTGCGGGTCAAAAATCCATTGCGTCCCGGTTGCAATCAGACCGCACAATAAATAAAAGCACCAAAACAAACCGTGGCCCATCCGATCTTCAATGTTATCGGCAAAGATCCAGATAAACACCATGTTGAGGATTAAATGAAACCAGCCGCCATGGAGAAATAAGCTGGTGATAAATGACAGGCCATAATCAAACGGCAAACCGTATTCTGCTCCCCATTGCGGGTTGGAATAGCGAACCGGCAGCATTCCATACTTATAAGTGAAATAATGCTGAATTTGCAGCGGCAAAAACTGCATGTATAAAAAAACTGCAATACAAATGCCCATAATTCCCCAGCACACAAAAGGCTTGGTATTGCAGGGAATTGAATCTCTTATTGGAATCATAATGTCATCTCAATTTTTGTTGCGTTAAATTGCGAAGGAGAGGGTAAAAGTCTTTTATAAACCTCTGGCAGGCAGTCGCCATAGCTAATGATAGATTGATTCAATGCAGGTTTACAATCACCAATTGTCAGAGCTGAGATTTTGAGGGTTTGTTTGATTGCTGAATCAGTAAAAAATCGCATTTCAAACTAAGGTGGAACGATGCAAAACGGGGTGTCATCCGCGCGGTCGCTAAAACAGGCGACCAGAAAATATCCACCGCTGAGGTATTGGACTGGAAACGTGGCAATATCCAACGCCATCGCCGGTACATATAACGGGGCATATAAAGGCGTTTCGTCTCTTACCATCCGATATACCGAGGTGCTGGCACAGCCGGATAGTAAGGCCGCACCAAGGCAAACCGCTAAAAATCCCAGTATTCTTGTTAGTCGGTACATACAAACTCCTCTTGTGTTGGGAGAGGTTATTTTGTTGATTTAGTTTTTCTATCGTTAGCTATTCTCAAAGCCACCGCCAGGGTGTGTTGGATTCTTGTTAATTCGTTTAATTATTAACAAGAGTTATGATAAAGTCCACATCGTCATGTAACTAATTAAATATGCTTAATATCTAAGCAGTTACTGGCCTAATAACAACAACTACACGAGGTTTAGATTACATGAAATTATTAAAAAGCACTTTCGTAGCCACTACATTGGCTCTTTCTTTAGGCTCTTTTTCGACGACTGCTTCAGCCATTTGTTTAGGGATGGCGTGCATGTATAACAAAATGACTCCCCTTGAAGCAATTAATGCCACTGAAAATCAAGTGACTGTAGCATTGAAAGCTATTCAGCTGAGAAATAGCGGTGGTGCCGCAGGTAGCGAGAAAGAGAGTGACGATGTCATTATAAACGACATCAAAGAAGCGTTAACCCTTAGTAAAGAAATCAACGCCAATGACAAAGTTGACCGTAATCGTAACCGTGCCAATGATTATTTGAAAAAAGCCCGAAAAGCGGTAAAAGACGGTGATTTGCCTAAAGCAACAGAGGATTTGAAAGAAGCGGAAAAACGTTTTGCAGAACTTAAAGGTATGCTTGAGTTAACTCAAGCCGATAGAGCATCACAACAAACCCACATGCTAAATCGTATTTTGGATAAACCGGATAGATAATTCAGTTCCAAAAAACACAAACTCCAGGCCCGATAGGGTGTGCTGAATCAGGAAAAGCGCATTTTATCGGGCTGCCGCAAAATTAAAATCTTTATCTGCGCCAACTTCTCGTGGCAATTATCCAGCCTATCACAACAACTACAGCCAAACTTATACAGATTCCGCCGACAATCCACTCGCCGCGCTTGAGAGACGGAATGCCAATTGCAAGCAGAATGCCGAGAATGGCAAGGATGATTGAGTAGTCGGGTTGGGCTTGTGACATGATGGGTTTGTTTAAATTTGGATAAGGGGCAAGCTTAAATCACAGAAATACCGTCATTAATTTTCAACGTAATACGGTGTTTTCATGATTCCAATCCTACGCATAAAACTGGGCGCTTCGCTGTCGAGCTTTTTTAACACTTCAAGTCAATCGCCTAAAATTAACTGGTTCATTGGCAAGTAAAATTAAGAGTTTTATCGGCACAAACGCATTTTTAATGCCTTGCCGCTTCGGGTTATTCAATCATACACAAAAACAAAGCTTTGCGCATGGCGGCAAAAATAGCGGTTTTTATGAAATAATAAGCCGATGTACTGCATAAAATCTCCCGCCCAGTTTGAAGAGCTCATCAAAAAATCCCGCTTTATCGGTGTGATTGTACCTTGCGCCAGTGAAAACGCCGCTTTGCAAGAGCTTAAACAGCTTTATTCCTTACATCCCAATGCCACGCACATTGCCTTTGCCTATCGGATTAAAACCCCGGAAGGCTTGGTTTGCCGTTTTCACGATGCAGGCGAACCGACCGGCACGGCAGGAAAGCCGATTTATCAGCATCTGGAAGGCAAACAACTGATTAATGTATTGGTGGCGGTGATTCGCTATTTCGGCGGGGTGAAACTAGGCGCGGGCGGCTTGACCCGTGCTTACGGCAACACCGCGCGACAAGTGATTGAAGTGGCCGAAATGGTTGAATATGTGGAATTTGCCACGCTGGAATTAAATCTCGATTACAAGCAAATTCCGCAATTGGAATATCAGCTGAAAAAACTGGACGGGCAGATTATCAAACAGGACTTTTCAGCGCAGGTGAAAGTATTAATCAGTTTGCCTGCTGCGCATTTGAGAATTTTGCAAGAACTTTTTAGCTAACAAGACCTTCCAGGTTTTAAAAACCTGGAAGGTCTAAATTCGATAAGCAGCGGCTAAAATGTTAAAATCAATTTATTTTTAATCTTATTTTTCAGAGAGAGACAATGGCAGGACATAGTAAATGGGC
>CAIQWF010000097.1 GCA_903875455.1 uncultured Pseudomonadota bacterium | reverse complement strand
TCAGAGAAGGCTTTGATGTGATTAATGACGCTCTTTTTAAGTTGATTTTTACGTTTGAGAATACCATTAAAGCCTTATTTTGTTTTCTGGCGTTTAACCAGAAGTCCGAGCCGAGCTAAATTTTTGTCATGTACAGAGGTGGTAGGCACAAAAACATGCCTACCGGAGTTGCTGTTAAGCTTGATAACTGACGGAAAAATCATCCAGCGCCGCCAAAGCCAGTGGCAATTGCGCTTCATTATGCAGCTGAAACGCATTCACGCCAATTTTGGACAAATAGCAAACCTGATCGACCATAAACTGCCCGATTGCGCGAATTTCGCCCTGATAACCGTAGCGGATTCTTAACAATTTTGCCGTTGAAAATAACCGTCCATCCGTGAATACCGGAAAGTTTAATTCAATTAAGGAAATATTCGCTAAATCGTCCGCAATGCTTTCGATGTTGTCTGTTGACCCTAAACGCACCCCAACTTTTCCATCATGTTGCTGCAATTGCGCTTTTTCCTGGTGCCAACGCGCTAAAGACACGCTGATATTATCGCCATCTACGATTTCCTCATCAGCGATATGGCGAAAACTGTCTTCGATGATTTCTCTGTCTTTAAGAATTTGCATAAACTTTCTCCTTGAACGGCTCAATGCCTATCCGTTTTACCGCGTTTAAAAATGATTCCTCTTCCTGCCGTTGTTTCACATAGACATCTAAAATTGTGGAGATAGCAGAGACAATTTCATCGCGAGCTACCGCAGGCCCTAAACGTTCGCCAATCGCAGCTTCATTTTCAGACGAGCCGCCGAGGGTGATTTGATACCACTCCACGCCTTTTTTATCCACGCCCAAAATGCCGATATGGCCAGCACTTTGATGGGCACAGCCGTTCATGCAACCGGAGATGTTGATTTTTATATCGCCCAAATCGTGGATGTAATCAAGATCATCCAAAGCCTGATTAATTTCGCGCACTACGCCAATTGACCCCGCATTTGCCAATGAGCAAAAATCCAGGCCGGGGCAGCAAATAATGTCTGTGACTGTACCGATGTTGGCTGTTGCCAATTTTAAAGCGGAGAGTTTTTGCCACAAGGGATATAAATCGGCCTGTTTAACATCCGCCAACACCAGATTTTGCCTATGGGTGCTGCGGATTTCACCAAAGCTGTAATGATCTGCTAAATCTGCGACCTCATAAAGCTGGGCATCAGTAATATCGCCCGGTGGAGAGTCAGGGGCTTTTAAAGAAACAAACACTGCGCGGTAACCGGCAATTTTATGCTCTTTGGTATTAAACTTGACCCAAGTGGCAAACGCTGGATTCTGTGATAAATGAGCTGAAAAATTTGTATCAGCTGCGGCATTTGGGTCGTAAGCCGGCCCGGTAAAATGCGCTTTGATTTCAGCAAAGCGGGCATCGCTGATTTCCATACCGTTTTTTATGGCATTCCATTCCGCTTCTACTTGTTCGCGGAAAGTTTCCATGCCGGTTTCTTTCACCAGAATCTTAATCCGGGCTTTATATTTATTATCGCGGCGACCATACAGGTTATAAATCCGCAAAATCGCTTCTAAATAAGAAAGCAAATGTTTCTTTTCTAAAAATGGCCGGATTTCTTCGCCAATAATCGGGGTGCGGCCCAAACCGCCGCCAACTAAAATTCTGTATCCGATTTCACCAGCGGCATTTTTAACAATGTGTACACCAATATCATGAAATTGGGTTGCTGCACGGTCTTGGGTAGTCGCGCTCACGGCAATTTTGAATTTGCGTGGTAAATAGGCAAATTCAGGATGGAAAGTGGTCCACTGCCGAATGATTTCACAGGTTGGACGCGGGTCTTCCAATTCGTCTTGGCAAACCCCGGCTAAATGGTCAGTTGTGGTGTTACGTAGACAGTTACCGCTGGTTTGCACCGCGTGCATTTGTACGGTAGCCAGTTCTGCCAGAATATCCGGCACTTTTGCCAGTTCCGGCCAGTTAAACTGGATGTTTTGGCGGGTAGTAATGTGCGCGTAGCCTTTGTCGTAATTTTTGGCAATATCGCCTAATTTGCGAAGCTGTTTTGAGGAAAGCAAGCCATAAGGCCCGGCAACCCGCAACATTGGCGCATGGGTTTGAATGTACAGGCCATTCATTAAACGCAAGGCGCGAAACTGGTCATCACTGAGTTCGCCTTTCAAATAACGTTCGGTTTGACCGCGAAACTGGGCTACCCGTTCTTCAATAATGGTTTGGTCTTTGTGGTTATATTGATACATACATAGAGTTGAAATGCGCGTGTAAACGCGATGAGACAAAACTAATAATAATATACTGCAAGCCATTAAATGACAAAGCTTATTATATGATGATAGTATTCGCGGTTAAATTTTTTATTCTTTGTTTTTTAGCTACTTTTATTCGGGTA
>CAIQWF010000096.1 GCA_903875455.1 uncultured Pseudomonadota bacterium | reverse complement strand
TTGCCAATAGTCTGCCGCAATCCTAGTCCGTACAGGTTTTTAATCATCAAACAGAACTGGATAGCCGAGTCAGAGTCGGTCTTTGAGCGACCGCGCTTGCCAATTGGAGTGGCATTCCAGGCCATGTCTTTGTCAATCCAGATGAGCATAGAGCCTCGTTTTTTGAGGGGCTTCGTGTATTCTTTCCAGTTCTTGGTTTGATATTTTTGCACAGAAGGTTGGGGCATAATGCTATTTTAGGGTCTGCTTGTTGTTCCAGAAAGTTTGCTTTATTTGGTCGATTTGTGCAACAAAGCCCCTCACTAAGGATTAGGGCTAACAGATACCTCTATTGTTCTTATTGCAGAAAATCTAAAAAAACAAGACAAACAGGATAACGTTTATATTTGGACGACTGACCAGGATTTAAAATGCGGAGAGCCGGATACTGAACAAAATCCTTTTCTATAGCGCAAGAAGACAAGACATCTGTAGCCTTGCAAAAGTAATTTCCCCTTTTTTAACCTCATTGTTTTTTAAGAAATAACCTCACAGCTGTAACGCGAAACCCGCAAAGTATCTGACCAATAATGGGCTGGCAAACCGGATTTCACTTTAAGCTGCTGTAAAAACTTGCGCGGTTCCGGCAAAGACTCCCACACCGAAGGTAAAAAAGTCCCGCGCCGCCCACCTTCCTGCATAATCAAGCCGTCAACATTTGGCCGTAACTGCCTGATTAAATCCTCTTCCGATGCGAAAACAAGCGGTTCGGACGGGCTTAAAATAGAAATATGAATTTCCAGTTTCGGATATTCCGCTTCTGAAACCGGGGAAAAACGATAATCTTTGAAAGCCGCCATAAACGCATTTTTTGCCACGTCCACAACCAAAGGTTGCACCGCTTCCAACATGCCGATACAGCCGCGTAAATTACCGGCAATTTCCAAGGTCACAAACGTGGCGCGAATTTCATTCAATTCAGCCGGATAATCACTTGCTTTTAGCGGCAAGGCTTCGCCATGCGCCAAACCGTAAGCAATCGAATCTTTGGCGATTTGCAGCAACATTTGCTGTTGCTGATTAGTCAATAACGTATGCGCCATAACCCACCACCCGTCGCTTATCACCTGCGGTATCGCCGGAATTTCTCAGGTCTATGTTTTTAACGTGGAGCGATTTTTTTTGTGCCAACGCTAATAAACCACTCACAGGAACCCGACCACAAGCAGATTCATAATCCAGTTGCTGGTATTGTAAATGCTCTATCTTATCGCTGGTTTCCTTATCCAGCCGTTGGGCTGTGGCGTAATCGTAGTAATGACTTAAGTCGGAACTAATCACAATGACCGTCTCGGCATCGTCATAAAACATTTCCAATACTTGCGAAACCTGTTCAGGGCTGGCATCGCCGGCGACAATCGGAATCAGCTTGAATTCTTTTAGCACGGTTTGTAAAAACGGCAATTGCACTTCCAGACTATGCTCAAGATGATGCGCCTCATCAATGTATTGCACGAAAGGCAAGGTCAGCAATTTTGCGACAGCTTCCCTATCCAGCGGAATTTTCCCTAAGGGGGTATTAAAAAATTCAGCATGGGAAACTGCCAGTCCTTTAAATCCAACCCGATGCGAAGGTCCTAAAACTACTGCCCGCTTGATTTTGTCAGCTCCGGCTTTTAATCGGTAGTAGGCGCTGGCTGCAATTTCGCCGGAGTAAATATAGCCGGCATGAGGCACTATTATGGCTTTCGGGGCTTTGGCAGCAGGTTGGGCCGCCTGGCCTAAATAAGTGTTAAGCATTTCTTGCAGCTGTTCAGGATTGGCAGGATAAAACGAGCCAGCAACTGCCGGTTGACGAATTAAAACCATAATTTGTTCTCCCAAAAAAGTGTTTCACAGGTTTCATGGTATATGAAACAGCAGATAATATATACTAATCTAACAGATAATATAATGCCAGATTAAAAGCTGAGAGAAATTTTTGGAGGGGATGATGAGAGCACGATTAAGTTCAGATACTGTTACTACAGATTATTGGCACTTGCTGACAGATGGGCGGGTACAGTGCGATCTGTGCCCCAGATTTTGCAAACTGCATGAACAGCAGCGCGGCTTGTGTTTTGTGCGGCAAAATCAGCATAGCCAGATTGTTCTTACCAGTTATGGCCGTTCCAGCGGCTTTGCGGTTGATCCTATTGAGAAAAAACCGTTGAATCATTTTTACCCCGGCTCATCGGTTTTTTCTTTTGGCACCGCAGGATGCAATCTGGCTTGTAAATTTTGCCAGAATTGGGATATTAGTAAATCGCGGGAAATGGATACCTTGATGAGCCGTGCGGAGCCGGAAAACATCGCTCAAAAAGCTCTGGAACTAGGCTGTCAAAGCGTGGCTTATACCTATAATGACCCGGTGGTTTTCCACGAATATGCCATTGATACGGCAATGGCCTGTCGACAGCTGGAAATAAAAAATGTTTCGGTTTCTGCCGGTTATGTGTGCGAGAAACCGCGAGCTGAATTTTATCAATATATGGATGCGGCCAATATTGATTTAAAAGCTTTCAGCGAACGCTTTTATCATCAGCTTACCGGTTCACATTTGCAGGCAGTTTTGGAAACCCTGGAATATCTGTATCACGAAACTTCGGTATGGCTGGAATTAACCACGCTGATTATTCCGGGCGAAAATGATTCCGAAGCTGAACTTGAACAAATGACCCAATGGGTAGTCGAAAAGTTGGGCCCGGATGTGCCGATGCACTTTAGCGCTTTTCACCCTGACTGGAAGATGCTGGATACCCCGCCTACACCGTTGAAGTCTTTATTGCAGGCGCGGGAGATTGCCCTGAAAAACGGCGTCCGTTACGCCTATATTGGTAATGCCCATCATAAAGCCGCAGACAGCACTTATTGTCACGCCTGCGGGGAGTTGTTGATAGGCCGCGACTGGTATCAATTGTCAGAATGGCGCTTGGACAGTCATGGTGCCTGCGGCTTTTGTGGTGCGGTGTGCGCTGGGCATTTTGCCGATAAACCAGGAAATTGGGGGGCAAAGCGGATACCGGTCAGGATGTAAAATTTTCGATTTTTTTCAGTTACACTTTTCTTTTGCCGTTTTTAAGCGGCTATTCCTGTTTTATTGTCATCATAATTATGCAGAGATGCTAAAATTCACCTGGACCGAAAAACAGAATTTGTCTGATTTGAAAGTCAGGGTTATTGCCGTGATGGCTGGATAATGCCTCGATATTAAGACTATAGATGAAAATAACTTCTTGATTTCTAAATGAGGCGTTCCGTGCTGAGTTTATCGAACGGCACTGCGGTTTGACAAGCTCACCACGAACGGACTCAGGGAAATTATTATTGACTGAATCCTTAATAAAAACAAAAAGAATAAGTAATTTAGCAAAAGTTTTTAGGTGTAAAATTTAACGTATTTTTTCTATTTTAGAATGTAAAAAATTGAAATTTGCAAAAACAACATCGGAAGCCGTTTTACAGGAACTTCACCAAATTTACCAGCATCACACCTGT
>CAIQWF010000095.1 GCA_903875455.1 uncultured Pseudomonadota bacterium | reverse complement strand
CACTTATCTTGGCACACCCATGACAGTTGCTATAGCATAAAACTGTTTTGGGGTTGGGGAGGCTTGGAACAAATTTGATTTGTGCAACAAAGCCTTGACTATCCGTACTTCCTTGCCACTGAAGACTCCAATTTCACCAATAAAATCGCCTTTATTAAGATAGGCTAAAACCAGGCCTTTGCCATGTTCATCATCAGCAATTACCGCAACTGAACCCTCGATAATATAAAACAGATTTTCGTTGATTTGCCCGGAGTGGACTAATATCGTTTTGGCAGGATAGGTTTTAATCTGGCATAACTTTAAAAAGTGCGCTAGAGCAGTCTGTCGAGCTGAATCGTTAATAACAGCAGTCATGGAGAAATAAGTCCTGTAAGAAAAATCATGAATAAGAACATATTATGACATTGCGGCTAATTTTTATACTTTTTAATCGCTGCAAATCGCTATCGACAAATTCGCTTTTGTGGAAATTCACAACTAAAGCAGCTGCCTTTTCCTAATTCACTGACAATCTGGAGTTGGGCATCGTGACGCATCAGCACATGTTTTACAATTGCCAAGCCCAAACCTGTGCCGCTCAGTTTACGGCTACGTTTCACATCCACCCGATAAAAACGCTCGGTGACCCGCGGAATATCCCCGGCGGCAATACCTTCGCCCTGATCTTCCACCGACATGCACAGTTTATCGCCATGTTCATACCAACGTACTTTTACCTGCGTGTCTTCGGGTGAGTATTTTAAAGCGTTGGTCACCAGATTGGTAAATGCACTGCATAATTCCTGTTCATTGCCATGAATTTTGGCAGCGCTTTCCAGACTCAATTCGATGCGTTGTTCAACAGTGGCTAAATAATCACTTTCATCACATATCTGTTTTAGCAATTGCGGCACATCAACGCAATCTGATTTTTTTTGCTGAGTTTCAAGGCGGGTTAATAACAATAAATCATCAACCAGATGCTGCATTCGGTCAGTTTGCTGGAGCATTTGCGCAACGGACGTGGTGTGCAAAGGCGACAACCCATCATCAAAATCGGCAAGGGTTTCCAGATAACCTTTTAAAACAGTCAGGGGAGTGCGCAGTTCATGGGAAACATTGGCAACAAAATCCTTGCGCATCCGCTCCATTTTTTTCAGCTGTGTCACGTCTTGCGCCAGCAGTAATCGCAAACCATTGCCATAGGACACTACCTTGATTTCCAAAATAATATTGCTATTAACTGGCGATGAAATGCAAAGATGGTCAGTATAATTTTTGGATTTGAGAAATTGATTAAACTCTGGAAACCTTACCAGATTGGGGATTCGTTGACCTTTATCAGACTTTTTTAGGCCTAAAACTTCTCTGGCGGCGGCATTTGCCCATTCAATTTCGTCCTGGGCATTTAAAACCACTGCTGCATCTGGCAAGGCTTCAGTGGATTTGCGAAATTGCTCAATCCGTTTTGCCAGTTCTTTTCGGCGTTGCTTTTCTCTTTTTTTCAGCCGTGCCAGATGATAATAAACCTCTTCCCAGATTCCAGGCGCTTTAGGAGCCTGCTGCGCCTTGCTTCCGGTTCTCAGCCAATGCTCCAGCCGGTTAATGAAGCGAATTTGTCGAATTAACAAGCCAGCGCATAATAAAAACAGCATGAAGAAGAAATGCCCTACCAGAAACTGTAATCCGATGGCGATAGTCAGCCAGAACAAGGCTGAGTTAATTTCCTTTTTCCACAGCAGCCACATGATGTTTATTATTGCGTTAAAGAAAAGCGATAGCCGAAGCCGCGCACTGTTTGCACCAGATTTTCACGCTGGTGTTCAGTGAGGATTTTTCTCAGACGGCGAATATGCACATCCACCGTGCGTTCTTCAATATAAACACTGCGGCCCCAAATCTGGTCCAGCAACTGGGTGCGGCTATAAACTTTGTCAGGATGGGTCATAAAAAACTGCATTAGCCGGAATTCAGTCGGGCTGACTTCAAGTTGTTTATCGGCAATGCTCAAGCGGTGTTGCTCAGTATCCAGGACTAAATCGCCTGCGACAATCATTGCAGAATCAGTGGATTTTCCACTGCGGCGCAACACGGCCTTGATGCGGGCAATCAATTCTTTTGGGGAAAAAGGCTTGGTGATGTAATCGTCGGCGCCACAGTCCAAACCGCTGACTTTGTCTTCTTCCTCGCCGCGTGCCGTTAGCAGGATAATCGGCAAGGTCTTGTATGCCTGGTCTTTTTTTAGTCGCCTTGCCCATTCCACGCCACTGATCCCCGGCAGCATCCAGTCCAGCAAAATCAAGTCGGGCAGATTATCGGCCAGCGCAATCTGTCCTTGTTCAGCACTTGCAACTGCCAGCACCTGCAATCCCGCCTGTTTCAGGATCACCACCAGCATTTCTCTGATAGCATCCTCATCTTCAACCAGCAATACAGTAAAATTAGACATCGGTAAGTTATTCATTTGAAATAGATAATGCGCTACTTTAACGGTTAAAGATTACTTTTTTATGACAGCGAATCCAGCCCGCCTGTTTTTTTAACACCTGAGTCAGCTTTCAGCCTTGAAAATGATAATTTTGATAACCATTTCCGTTTGGGTTTTTAAAGCGTTCAGTTTTAAGTCAGATTTTGATGCTAGAATTGCACGGTAAATTTTAACTTAAGCCAAATATTTAACAGGTTATTTATGAAAAACATCATTATATCAGTATTTTCCGCATTTCTTGCGTTCTCAACGGTGGCTGTAGCTGAGGAAAAAGTCGAAAAAATCGATGAAATCAAACAACAGCTTGTGCAACAAATTGACAAGGAAATGGCCAGAGTCAATCAGATTAGAAGCAAGCAAGATGCGATAATGACGCAATTTAAAAGCTGTATTCAAGGCATAAAAAATGAAGCTGATTTTAATGCGTGTAACAATGCCAAAAATGAAGCTGCCAAGAAATTTCAGATAGAGCAGGAAAAAGCTTTTTTAGACAGTCAGAAAAAAGCCCTGGCAAATGAAGAAAAAAGACTGAATGAAGAAATGAAAGCTACGCCTAAAAAATAAAGGCAGCGTTGTCAATAAAACTGTAGAGGTGAATTTAACTTCTACAGTTATCAAGGTTCGAGCATAGATTATTTTTACCGCGAGGCAGTTTTATGAAAAAAGTCATTATTCCCTTGTTTTTTATCTGCATCGGATTTTCAAGCTTGGCTGTTGCCGAGCCCGGTGCTCAGGCAGAAGAATTCAAGCAGAAGCTGATTGCGCACGTTGACGGTGAAATTGCAATTTTGAGTCAATTTAAGACCTGCATTCAGGCTGCAAAAAGTCGCCCTGATTTTGAAGCCTGCAATCTTGCCAAAAACGAAGCGCAGAAAAAAAAGATGGTGGAAATGAAAAAAGAACAGCTGGAAAATCGGAAAAAACAGCTGGCCATTGAAGAAAAACAGCTCAATGAAATGGCAAAAGCCGAGAAGAAATAACTTGTTTTTAAAATTCAATCCTGCCAGATTCAGCAAGCAACTTGGTTCTGGTTGGATTAAATCCCTCTCTTTATCTCCATAGCATTTCATAAACAGTTAGGCAAAAAGCTGTTGATTGTTTTGAAACTGCACAAGCGATTACAATATCCTTTCAAATATACGGTGTTCGGACTTTCGCAAAGTAGTGAAAAAATTGGCCGAACCTTCAACCTGTTTAATCGCTTATGGACTATCAACTCAAAACTCATTGCCCAAATTGTTTTCAGCCCAGTAATTCAGCAGTTTGCGGCTCGTGTCAGTTTAACCGTGATGCTTATCTGGGCCAACAGGCCGCAGTGCATCATTTGCCTTTATTCACCGTTCTGGAAAAAGGTTATGTGATAGGCCGGGTGCTAGGGGAAAGCAGTTTGGCGATTGTCTACGCTGCAGTGCGGGAAAAAGATCAGCTGCCCTGTGCGATTAAGGAATTTTATCCGCGTGATTTGGCACAACGCGGTCTGGATAATAAAACCCTCAACCCGCGCTATCAACAAGAACAACTGACAAACTGGCAAAACCGCTTTATTCAGGAAGCAGAATTACTACGCAGTTGTTACGATCATCCTTCCGTTGAATCAGGTTTGGTGCGCTACACCGGGTTGATTAAGGAACACAATACCGTTTATCTGGTGATGGAACGCTTAACGGGCATCCGCCTTGGCGACTATGTGAGTCAGCAAACAAAATTATCCCCAGAACAGATTTGTGCATGGCTAAAGCCGTTGCTGGAAACCTTGCAAAAACTGCATAACAAAGACATTTATCACCGCGACATTAATGCCAATAACGTTTTTTTATCGGCTCCTGACAAACCGGTATTAATGGATTTTGGTTTGGCTCGCGAAGGATTGAAAGACCAGTTATTAAAATCTGCCAGTTTGACAGCAGGCGCATTTATTGCACCGGAACAGCTGACTGGCGGGTATTGCGATCATCGCACGGATTTGTATGCGGTAGGGGCTTTGATTTATCTGTGCTTGCACGGTGAAGCTCCGCCTGCTGTTGATGCACGTCGTCAGGGCGTACCGTTAAAAGCGATAAACTCTACCGATAGAACCGCACATGTGCTGCAAACGGTTGCCACGCATTGTTTGCAGCTGAATTTGAATCTGCGTCCAAAAAATGTTGCGCATCTGTTAGCGCAATTGGCCGGTTTTTGGCAACAATCAGATTTTGCGCCTGTGTCTTCCATAGAAAATTTGGTGCCGGAACGTCCGAATTCACGTCTTAATCAACCGCAAAAAAGCCAGCTGCGTCCGCCGCTTGTTAAACCGCATTCGACTTTGCGCAGCTTTGCGGTATTTTTCATTGCGATAACCGGTTTTGTCGGCTTGGCTTATGCCGGGTTAATGCTGTTCCTGAATTATGACGAAAAAGAAGCCGAAAAGCGTAAGCAGGATAATTTATTATTCTCACAGGCTCAATCACTTGCCGATTACAAAAGTTATTTAGATAAGTGTGCAGTCTTTACCTGCGAAAACCAGCAACGGGCATTGGAAAAAATTGCCCAGCTAACCCAGGAAGAGCAGACGTTACTATCACAGCAAAAGCAGCAGTCTCAAGAAGCGTTGTTGTTCAATAATGCACAAACCGTGCAGGATTTTAAAAACTATTTAAGTAGTTGCAAGCTTTGTGCTGATAAACCTAAAGCGGAAGAAAAACTCAAGCAGCTTGGCGAAGCCTCAAAGTTGGCAGATGAAACGCAATTGGCTGAACAGGCCAAGGAAATTGACGCAGATATAAAAAACAAAGGTTCAAATACCGATTTTTACAAGCAAAACTGCCAGAAGAATTTGCAATTTTGGCAGCGTACCGCAGACCAGGGTTACGCGGTGGCACAATTATTACTGGGGGGCTGTTATCGAAGCGGTGACGGGGTAAAGCAGGACTATGCCGAAACTCTCAAGTGGTATCGAAAATCGGCTGACCAAGGTAATTCCTATGCACAGGTCAATTTAGGAATGATGTTTAAAAACGGATATGGTACCGGAAAAAATGAAAAGGAAGCGGCAAAATGGTATCAAAGAGCTGCGGAACAGGGCTTGGCCAGTGCTCAGTATTTAGTGGGGGAGATGTATGAAAAAGGACAAGGTATTGGTCAAGATTACAAGCAGGCTGTGGACTGGTACCTCAGGGCGGCAGAGCAGGAAAATGCGGATGCCCAGTATAGTTTAGGCGTGCTTTATCATTATGGTTCCGGTGTCAGCCAAGATTATGAGGCCGCCTTGCTCTGGTACCGTAAAGCGGCACAGCAACGCAATGATAAAGCGCAGTATATGCTGGGAGTGATGTATCAGAATGGTTATGGCGTGAATGTCGATGAGCAGACAGCTTTGAAGTGGTATCAGAAAGCGGCTAAACAAGGTAATCAGGATGCAATTGCACAATTAAAAACTTTAGAAGTTATCAGCGCTGCTGATGAATCGGCCAAAAACAGCGAAACTTTTAACGCAGCAGATGAAGCAAAACCATGATTTTGGGATAGTCCTACAATGCGAGTGAAGACTATCCAGGGCAGGTCATTCGCGGCTGAGTTTATCCAAGAACCATGAGTGGCTTAAGGTTCACCCTTCTCAAACTTTTAGGTTAAAGGTTGGCAGAATCACTCCTAACTTTAAGACTACCAGGTTTATATTATGACAAAGCATTTAATTCCCGGACTAAACGTTGATAATACCAGTAAACACTGGCTGCTGAGAATTGCGCTACTACAGCGAGTTATTACCATTGATCAATGTCCCGAATGTATCAAAATTGAGAATATTTCCACCTTGGAAGCCTGGCTGCTTTTAGAGAGTTTGGGGGTTTCCCAACAGAAAATTCTGGAAACCATTCTGAATCAATACGAGCTGGAAGAAGCCGATTTTTCTAAGCTCGATCCCGATGCCGCTCCATTTCTTGATAGCAAAACCTGCCGCAAATACAATGTTGTGCCGTTATATGGCGATAACAATTCTTTAGCGGTTGCCACCGTTGATCCTTTTGATGATCAAACGGATTTGTTCTTACGGTTCACCTCAGGGCGGTTTATTAAGTTTTTTCTTGCAACGCCGGAGAAAATCGCCAACTATTTCGATAGCGAATCAGATGACGCTATTGTCAATCTGGTTTCGCAGTTGGCGGAAACAGAAATAGACAGCCAAAATCCGTCCCAGCCTTCAGCTTTAAATGATGATGAAGCCTTACCGTTCGTGATTCGACTGGTAAACACCATTATTATCCGGGCTGTGACTGAAAGGGTCAGCGATATTCACATCCTGCACAATACTGATGGTTGTAAGGTACGCTTCAGAATTGATGGGGTATTGCGTGAAGAAGCCAATATTCCAGAACAAATTGCGGAAAATGTGATGTCACGCCTTAAAGTGATGGCGGGTATTGATTCATCCGCCAATCAAAAGCCAACTGATGGCCGGGCAAAGTTGTACGCCGGTGGGCGGCTGGTCGATTTACGCTTTAACTTTGTCCCTACGGTTGACGGAAAGAAAGCCACCATCCGCCTGCAAGATTCAAGGCAGCGCAAAGAACTGGCAAACATAGGTTATAGCGAATTTGAATTATCGCAATTTAAACGGTTAATTTCCGCCAAAGTAGGATTAATTCTGGTTACAGGTCCGACCGGCTCAGGAAAAACCAATACCCTGTATGCGGCATTAGACTATATCCGTGATCCGAGTAAAAACATCATCAGCATTGAAGACCCTGTTGAGTTTATGGATAAGGATATTACCCAGATTCAGGTTAATAATAAAACCGGATTTACTTTTTCGGTAGGTCTCAGAGCGGCCATGCGGCAAGACCCCGACATTATTCTGGTCGGTGAAATTCGGGATAAGGAAACCGCTGAAACCGCATTACAGGCCAGCGAAACCGGACATCTGGTTTTGTCAACCTTACATTCACGTAGCGCAGTCGGTACGCTATTGCGTTTATTGGAGTTGGGGATTAATAAAGGATTGCTTGCCAATTCAATTGCCGGGGTTGTCGCTCAGCGGCTGTTAAGAAAACTCTGCCGCTATTGTGCCAAACCGGTGGCGATTGAAACGGTTAATCTGCCAAGCCGGCTTAAGGTATTAATCTCTGATTCAGCTAAAATCCACACAGCTTCCGGTTGTTCCCATTGCCATCAAAGCGGCTATTCTGGACGAATTGCGATTGCCGAGATCATGACTTTTAGCACGGAAATTCGCCAGGCAGTCAGTGAAAGTAAACCGCTGCATGAAATAGAGAATATTGCCCGCTCACAAGGGATGCAATCATTGGAAGAATCGGCTTTTCAACACTATTTTTCCGGTGAAACCACATTAGAGGAAATTGCCCGGGTTTTGGATATAGATGATTTTGACTACAGCAAAGAACAGGATCGTACCGCAGTAGCCATTGAAAATCACCAAAATACTAAATCTGTATTATTGGTTTATAGCGATGAGAAAGCCGCCCAGCTGGTAAAAGAAAACCTGTCCAGTTACAGTTTTATCGTAACGGTTGTTACAGATGACCAGCAGGTTAAGGATTTTATTAACAAAGAACAGTTATTTGATCTGGTTATTTGTGAACTGAACACTGTCAACATTAATGCCAGCCGCTTGACATCGCAACTGCGCAGCGACATTAAATACGCCGCCATTCCTATTTTAATCATTGATGAGCCTAATCAGCAGGATGAAACCCGCAAAGTTATTGAGTTAGGGGCCAATGATTATATGACCAAGCCGATAAGCTTTAATTTACTGCTAAAGCGGATTCTTGCGGTATTAAACCGTACATCCCTATAAATAGGCGGAGAGCTGCACTTGCTACTGCAATTCCCGGTGGCGAATAATAATGCTTAAGTCGCTTTTTTGAAAATGTTTGGCAAGAGCTTCGACTAAATAAACCGAGCGATGTTGGCCGCCGGTACAGCCGATAGCAATGGTTAAATAACTGCGATTTTCTGCTTCAAAGCGCGGGGACCAACGCTCAACCAGATTGACAATATCGCTAAATAAATCCTGAACATACTGTTTGTTTTCCAAGAATTCAATCACCGGCAAATCTTTACCAGTCAGGCTGCGCAATTCGCTGAGCCAGTAAGGATTCGGCAAACAGCGGGCATCAAAGACAAAATCCGCGTCCAGAGGCACGCCATGTTTAAAGCCAAATGATTGGAATTGCAAAGACAGATGATGCTGGTTTTTTTCACCAATGTGGTTTTTAATTAATTCACGCAGCTGATGGCAATGGGTTTTGCTGGTGTCAATGATTCTGTTGGCACATTGTGCTACCGGACGCAGAATGTCTACTTCCAGTTTAATCGCTTCAGTCAGCGGAATATTGTGGGTGGTGAGAGGATGTTTACGGCGGGTTTCACTATAGCGTTTTAACAGAACAGCTTCTTCAGCCTGAAGATACATAACGTCACAATCAATATCCTGAGCGCGAATAAAATCCAAGCGGTCAGCAAAATTTAGCAGATTTTCAGTCTGATTGCGGGCATCTATGCCGATCGCGGTTTTGGCGTAAGTCTGCTTTTCCAACAGAATAATGTAACTGACAAAGTTTTCCAGCAAGCTAACCGGGAGGTTATCTATGCAGTAGTAGCCACAATCTTCCAAGGTATCTAATGCGATACTTTTTCCTGAACCAGAAAGCCCGCTGACAATTAAAAGTTTCATGGGAAAGGCTACCTGATATTTTGAGAGGGTAGAGACGCAAAATGTCGCGTCTCTACAGCTAACTAATTAGCGATGTGCGCTGATTTTTTCTTTGTGCTTGATGATTTGGCGATCCAGCTTGTCAACCATATTGTCAATCGCTACATACATGTCTTCCTGATGATCTTCAGCAAATAACGTTGCACCACTCACTTGTACCGTTGCTTCCGCTTTTTGCTCCATTTTTTCCACGCCCAAAATCACATGTATATCAACAACATGATCAAAATGACGTTTTAATTTGCTAATTTTATCTTCAACATGCGCTTTTAACGAGTCGGTTACTTCTAAATGGCGGCCTGTGATACTTACTTGCATGGATAATCTCCTACTTAAAAAAATGTTGTTCAATCTGCTCCCGACCAATGGTGGGAGGTATTACTTCTTTAATGACGGCTGGCAGGCTTTAAAAATACTGGCAACCCTAAGCTAAAATTCAGATCTGCCAGATTTTTAAAATCCGACAGCTCTTGAGTCCTACGATTTTTTTACAAAAGACGTTTGCGTTCATTGGATGAGGAAATGAACATCGCTTCCCGGTACTTGGCAATGGTGCGCCGCGCCACATTAATACCTTCTTTTTGCAAAAGCTTGGCTATTTTATCATCACTTAACGGTTTAGCGGGTGGCTCATTGGCAATTAATTCTTTTATAAAGGCCCGAATCGCAGTAGCAGAACATTCGCCGCCCTCGCTGGTGGAAACATGGCTTGAGAAGAAGTATTTGAATTCAACGATGCCATTGGGTGTGTGCATGTATTTTTGAGTTGTGACTCTGGAAATGGTGGACTCGTGCAATTCCAGTTCTTCTGCTACATCCCGCAGCACCATCGGTTTCATGGCAATTGCGCCATGTTCCAAAAAACCGCCCTGTTTTTCCACAATACACTGGGCAACCCGCAATAACGTTTCATTTCTGCCGAGCAAACTTTTGATAAACCACTTGGCTTCCTGAAGATGATTTTTCATGCTGGTATTGTCGGCGCTATTATCAGCGCGTTTAACCATGCCTGCATAAAAAGGATTAACTCTTAACTTGGGGGCAATTTCAGGATTCAAATGCACTTGCCACACTCCTTCGCGTTTCACTACAAACACGTCAGGGATAATGTATTCCACCTCGGGCTGCTGGATCTTGGTGCCAGGAGCAGGGTCTAAATGCCGGATTAACGCGATAATCTTTCCCAGTTCGGTTTCACCGACCTCCAAAAGTCTGAGCAATTTTTCCTGATTGTGTTCTGCCAATAAATGCAGATGCTGTTTGACCAGTTTAATTGCATTATCCTTATGGGGTGTGGATGTTGGCAATTGCAATAGTTGCAAAGCCAGACAGTCAGCCAAGTCAACTGCCGCCACACCTGCCGGCTCAAAGCTTTGCACTTTATGCAATACCGCTTTCACCTCATCAAAATCCAAATCTTCCAGTTGTTCGGATAGGCCTGAGTAAATATCCTCTAGCGTGGTACTTAAATAACCTTTTTCATCAATCGCATCAATAATTGCTGCTGCTATAGCCTGATCTTTTTCCGAAGTTGGGGTCAGTTCCAGTTGCCAGAGTAAATGTTCATGCAAGGTTTCCGCCCTGCTGTGCTGTACTTCAAAGTCAAACTCTTCCGAATAATTGCTGGTTGAAGACAGTAAAGCCGTTTCGTAAGCATTGTCCAGATTGGATTCAAAATCCAGTTCTCCAGCGGGGGCTTCCGCAGACATTTCACTTAAGTCGGAAGCATCTGCATCTTGATTAAGAGTTGTAAAACTTTCCGATACGGGGTCTGGATTCTGATTATTGGCAGTTTCTTCCTCATCAATTTCCAGCATGATATTGGATTCGAGAACTTGCTGTATTTCCTGTTGCAAATCAAGGGTAGATAGTTGCAATAACTTGATGGCCTGCTGCAATTGTGGGGTCATTGCCAGTTGCTGGCCCATTCGCAGTTGTAAGGATTGTTTCATGGCTATAATCGCTGTTAAAGGCTGAAGTTCTCGCCTAAGTAAACTTTTCGTACCTCGTCATTGTTTACAACTTCCTCGGCATCACCTTCGGCAATCACCCGTCCTTCATTCAAAATATAGGCTCTATCGCATATCCCTAAAGTTTCCCTGACATTGTGCTCGGTAATCAAAATACCTATACCCCGATCTTTTAAATGTCTGATAATCTGATTAATGTCTATCACTGACAGTGGGTCAACACCGGCAAAAGGCTCATCCAGCAAAATAAATAACGGATTGGAAGCCAAGGCTCTGGCAATTTCGACCCGCCGCCGCTCACCGCCAGACAATCCTAAGGCGATTTGGTTGCGCAGATGCGAGATGCTTAATTCATTTAACAGTTGGTCAACGGTGATTTCGACCTCGCCGTAACTTAAATCGGCCCGCAACTGCAAGACTGCGCGGAGATTGTCGGCAACTGTCAGTTTGCGAAACACTGAAGCTTCCTGCGGTAAGTAGCCAATTCCCAGTTTTGCCCGGCTGTGCATCGGATAAAAAGTAATATCCTGACCATCCAGTAATATTGAGCCGCTATCTGCTTTGATTAATCCGACCATCATATAAAAACTGGTCGTTTTACCAGCACCGTTAGGGCCTAATAAACCAACGATTTCTCCGGTATTGACGTGTAATGATACGCCGTTGACGACATTACGCTTGTTGTAATTTTTCACCAGTTGTTTTGCTGCTAGACTCGCCATACGCTGCTATTTCTTTTCCTTAGGTTCAAATACGGTGCGAACACGTTTGGTAGCTGTTGTGGTATCGCCAGCTTTAATGACCGAGTTTTTCGTGTCATAAATAATCAGGTCGCTGCTGGATTTATTTCCACCTTGTGACACGACGGCTTCCTTGATTAAAAACAACTTGGCAGTGGAGGGATAATATTCGCCGATTAAAGAGTGACCGTTAATATCTTCTTTACCTGGGCCTTGGGTTTGCTTAAAAGTGGCAGGCTTTCCAGTCACGGTGATTTTGGTAATCTGGCCGTCTTTCATATAAAAGGTCATGACGTCAGAATTTACCGTCAGTGTGCCTTGCCTATAAATCACATTGCCGGTATACACGCCAATGCTGGTTTTTTCATCAAACGAGGCGGTATTAGAATCAATATAGATGGGCTGTTGATTATCATCTTCTTTCGATAAAACCACAGCGCTGTGAGCCATTGCCCATCCTGATAACAATAAAAACCAGACCCTTGTTTTAATTAAGCACATAGCGACTCTTGACGTTTGACAGCAGTTTTATATTAATAGGTTTTTTGAAAGTGAGCTGCATTCCCTTTCCTTCAACGCGATGGGGCGGCGAAAGTAACTCTGCCCACTCATCGGTTTCTGCGTAACTGATTTTAGGTTTTACCCGCAAATGCGAGGTTCTGATATTAAGCTGCATCACGCCTTCGGCTTTGGCTCTGTCTATAAAAACCTTACCCTGCAATAACAGGTTTTCACCATCAGCTGAAAGAATGCCTTTTGCAGATTTTACCACCCAAGGCGGCACAGTGGGGTCGCTATTATATAAAGTTAGCTTGGGATTATCTATATGTGTGACACCATCATCGCTGTAATGCAGAACACTTTCGGCAGTCAGTTCGCTTTTCAGTTGTCCTTGTTCATTCAGGTCTTTTCTAAGATAGCCTTTACTGAAATAGTCCGCACTGTGTTTTGGAGCTTCAATTGAACCATCACCGGTTTGATATTCAACGCGGTACATTTCAACCAGTCCCCAAGACATTCCAGCCAATAACAACACCAGAGTGTAAATTTTGAAATCACGCCGCAGCAGGTTGTCAGATAGCAAAAAAGAGATGTTCATTTTATAGGTAGATTCATGGAAAGCATCAGTTCAGATAGCCCTTTAAGATACTATCAAAACTTCCCTGCGCCTGCATAATAAAATCGCACACTTCACGCACTGCGCCCTGTCCGCCGCTGGTTTGTGTACACCAATGTGCGTGTGATTTTACGGCAAAATTGGCATCGTGCACAGCAATTGCCAGACCAACACGGGTCATAATCGGCAAGTCCAGCAAATCATCACCGACATGCGCAGCTTGTTCCGGTGTAATTCCCATAATTTCTAAAATCTCTGCAAACGCCGCGAGTTTGTTTTCATGTCCCTGATAAACGTGATTAATCCCTAAACTTTTCATCCGCAGCGACACAGATAACGATTTGCGCCCTGAAATTACCGCCACTTCCACGCCGGTTTGTTGCAGCAATTTAATGCCGTGTCCGTCGCGGGCATGAAACGATTTATATTCTTTGCCGTTATCATCAAAAAATAGTTTCCCGTCTGTGAGTACGCCATCCACATCCAGAATTAACAGTTTTAATTTTTTGGCTTTTTCGATTATTTCTTGCATTGGCTGTTATATTTTCGCTTTTGTGTGTTTTTCGCTGGGCAAAAAAAGCTTGCCTATCCTACTTCACAGCTATCTATTTTGTTTTGTGTTATCTAAGAGTGCAAAGCAGTCTGAGGTGTAGTCTTTTTTCGATTAGCCTGAAACTGAAAATCAAGTAAATCAACCGAATGCAACCGTTTTGTTAAATGTAAAACTTCCACGCCAATAATTTCGCCGTTTTCGTCATAATCCACCACAATACCGGGCACGATTTCTTCGGACTCTAATACGTCTTTATTAATCAATTGTAAATACAGTGCGTCTGCGGTTTCGTCAATACTGAGTTTCATAGTTTATTTCTCATATTGCGGTCAAAAAATGCGGTAATCACGCGCATGGGGTCAATAGTTTGATTAACAATAACGCGTAAAACCCGCCCTTCAAATTCTTCAATTTTCAATAAATAATGTTTGAGTTCTGGGTCAATCGCATCATTTTCAATTCGATGCGGTGATGTTATCGCTTGTTCTAACCAGTGCAGTTGAATATTACTAAGTAGTTAAACAAAAGTT
>CAIQWF010000094.1 GCA_903875455.1 uncultured Pseudomonadota bacterium | reverse complement strand
TTCTATCATTGAAATTAAACGTTTTACCCGTCGTTTGTCGCCTAATTCAAGGCCCCCAGTTCCTGTTGTATCCAGCTCATAGATTTATTGAAAAAGACATATCATCGCTGGTTTTTAGGATTTGTGGGTAATCGTGTGCTTCATAATGCGGTTTATTTTTTAAAACGCTGATGTGTTCTGCGGTAAATTGTCCGCGCCCTTCCGCCGTTAAAACCGCAGCCAATCCCTCCACATCATAAGCGGGACAGGTTAAAGGCCGCAAACCCGGTTCTCTGGGGAATTCGCTATTGCCAATTAATACCGCGTAATTCGTCATGATTACTTATCGTGTTGCAGCTGGGTAATTATTTGTTCCAGTTCTTTGGAGTTTTTATTTTTGGCGTTCACTTTAAACACGGAACCATCGTTTTTTTTGATTTCTATTTCCAGCGACGATTCGCGATTGATAAAGGCTTTAATCATTTCCAGCAATACTTTCCCGGAATCGCTGCTTAAAAAAGTCAAAGCAATCACGCCCAGTTCAATTAAACCGCCGCTTTTGGAATTTGCTGTTTCATTGACTGGAATTTCTGCGGTTATATCGGTTTCTGATTTCAGGGTTTCGCAAAAATCGCGGATTGAGCTTTGCAGGTCTTCGGGCGCTAATTTTGCACTGCTGATATTGAGAGTTAAATTCATTTTTTATCCTGTGTTTTTATCAATGGTTCCAAAAGTGTACAAAATTCCGATAGGTTGGCGACAAAAAACTTACATTCCGGTTAAACGAAAACCGACACTAAGACTGCGGTCGTCAGCTTTTCCCCTGGTGCGGTTTGCCGAACGCAATCCCTCGGCGCCGAAGCTCCAGGAGCCGCCGCGCAAAACATGCAAGACTTTAACATCGTCCGAGCATTTTGTTTCGTTGCCGTCATAATGCTGAATATATGCAGAACAGGTCCACTCCCAGACATTGCCGGCCATGTCGTACAATCCCAGCGGATTCGGTTGATAAGACCCCGCGTCTACCGTCTGCCGGTTGTAAAAAAGCGATTTGCCACAGTTGCCATACTCCTCGCCGCCATCATAATTCGCTTGTCTGGGATTAATGCAATTGCCGGTATAAAACGCGGTTGTTGAGCCGGCCCGCGCTGCATATTCCCATTGCGCCTCAGTGGGCAAACGATAGCTTTTGCCGGTTTTTGCGTTCAGCCTGGCAATAAAATCCTGTACTTCTTTCCAGCTGACATTTTCCACCGGCAGATTCTGGCCTTGAAAATGGGCCGGATTTTTCTCCATCACCGCCTGCCATTGCTGTTGTGTGATTTCATATTTGCCGATGGAAAATTTTTCCACACAAACCTGATGCTGTTGTTCATCCATGCCTCTGCCCCGCTCTTTTTCGGGGCTGCCCATTTGAAAACAGCCGCCGTTAACCGCAACCATGTCGGCTGCAATTTTTTCGATTGCCTGTTTAGCCTGCTCCTGGGTTAATCTGGCTTTTGTCGGCGGGGTTGCGCTGTGTTTATCCTGCTGTTTTTTTATGGCGGGCTTGGCGATTTTTTTATTTTTTTCAGCTGCCGGTTCAGGCGGGGTTGATTCAGCCGTTGCCTGTTTTTTCGCCTGCGGTTTTTTTATGGCGGGCTTGGCGATTTTTTTATCTTTTTCAAGAGCCGGCAGCTCAGGCAGGTTTGCATTCTCATCCTTGGTTGCGGCTTTTTTATCCTGCGTTTTTTTAGCTGCGGGCTTGGCGTTTTTTTTATTTTTTTCAAGAACCGGCAGCTCAGGCAGGTGTCCATCCTCATCTTTAGTTACGGCGTTTTTGTTTTTTTCAGGAGCCGGTTCAGGCGTGTTTGATTCCTCATTTCCGTCTTTGTTGTTCTGTTCCTGCTTAACTGCGGGCTGAGCTGGCGGGGTATTTTTTTCAGCTGCCGGTTGCGGCGGGCTTGGTTCCTCTGTGACATTTTCAACCACTTCATCTGCGGCTGCGGCAACGTTGCTCAAGCCCTGCACAGCAAAGGCGGATAGCAGCAATGATAAAAACGACAGATTAATGACCCGGCTTAACTTTTTCATCTTTTCAGACTGGCAATTTTTGAAATGGCATACTCTACAATGAAAAGCCTGAACTGTTAATTTTATAATTGTTTAAGTGATGTTGTAAGGCAACGGGATAATTTCAGCGATATAAAATCATCATTTTTTCCAGTTTAAAGTAGCCTGTATGAAGCACAGCGTAATACGGGAAAGGAGGCGGTTATTGTTGCGTTTGTCCCGCATTCCATTTCATTTCATACGGGCTACTTGCTAAAACCCCTATTATCTGTGCTCAAGCCCCGTACTTTTCCATCAAAAGCTTAAGTTTGCAGAAAATAAAGAGAAAAAGAAAAAAGGGTACAGATTTACATCCTGGAAAGACGTAAGCCCAAGTCGCCGTCGCGGAAGTCGGGTGTGTTGAGGTAACGGTTGGCAGAACGCAACCCGTACGGGTAGAAGTTCCATGAACCGCCACGAATAGCACGCAGCGTGCCAGAACCGCTAGAGCATTTTGTTTCACTGCCATCATAGGCTTTAGCATAATCAGAGCAAGTCCATTCCCAAACATTACCGGCCATATCATACAAACCATAACCATTGGCCGAATAAGAACCCACCGCGACTGTTTGTTTTTTATACACGCCGGTTTTCGCACCGCAATTATTATAATCATAATTCCCATCATAATTAGCTTGATCAGTACTAATGCCAGGGCAAGCGCATATAAATTGATTTAAAAATCAGCGATACTACGCACTTTTGGATATAGTATCGTGGCAGCAAGTTTAAAAGAATGCTTTTCATCCATTGAAGATCCGCGAGTAGAG
>CAIQWF010000093.1 GCA_903875455.1 uncultured Pseudomonadota bacterium | reverse complement strand
TCAGTTTCGCCGGAACGATGCGACATCACCGCCGTGTAACCTGCTGCATGAGCCATGCTCACCGCTGCCAAAGTTTCGGTTAAAGTACCGATTTGGTTCACTTTAATCAAAATCGAGTTAGCAATGCCTTTGTCGATGCCTTCTTTGAGGATTTTTGGATTGGTTACGAACAAATCATCCCCAACCAACTGGATTTTGTTACCCAATTTTTCGGTTTGATCTTTCCAGCCGGCCCAGTCGTTTTGGTCTAAACCGTCTTCAATCGAAATGATGGGATATTTTTCCACCCAAGCCGCTAAAAAGTCGTTCATTTCAATCGAAGTGAAGCTTCTGTTTTCCGCAGACAACACATATTTGCCATCTTTGTAGTATTCAGAAGAAGCCGCATCCATGCCTAAGAAAATATCTTCGCCAGCTTTGTAACCGGCTTTTTCAATCGCTTCTAAAATCACTTCAATCGCTTCTTCGTTAGAAGACAAATTCGGTGCAAAGCCGCCTTCGTCGCCTACTGTTGTCGCCAAACCGCGTGATTTCAATACTTTTGCCAAGTTGTGGAACACTTCCGCGCCGTAACGAATCGCTTCACGGAAAGTCGGTGCGCCGACGGGCAGAATCATAAACTCTTGTAAATCAACGCTGTTGTCTGCATGTGAACCGCCGTTGATAATGTTCATCATTGGCACGGGCATAATGAATTTGCCGGATTTGTTCAGGAAACGATACAACGGTACACCTGCTTCGTTTGCCGCAGCGTGTGCTGATGCCATTGACACCGCCAAAATCGCGTTTGCACCTAAACGACCTTTGTTGTCTGTGCCGTCTAAGGCAATCATGGCATTATCAAGAGCTTCCTGGTCGTTTGCGTCCATACCGATAACAGCCGCTTTAATTTCAGTGTTGACGTTATTGATGGCATTCAATACGCCTTTGCCCAAATAACGGGCTTTGTCGCCATCGCGCAATTCAATCGCTTCGCGCTCACCTGTTGATGCGCCTGATGGCACCATTGCGCTGCCGACTGCACCGGACTCTAAAGTGACTTCCGCTTCCAGTGTTGGATTGCCGCGTGAGTCTAAAACTTCTCTTGCTTTAACGTTTACGATTTTACTCATTAATATATAACTCCAAGGGTTAAGAAAAATAAAAGCAACGAGTGTTGCGTTTTAAGGTTGAAAATAAAGATTTTAAACGACTGTGTGACTGATTAATCGTTTAACACCACTGATAAAACAATTGAAGCTAGTTGAATAGTTTTGCTCGATATTTAAATGAGGAGCAATTTGTTTAGCACTACTTACTTTTCGGTAATTGTTGACTAATTTTCCTAATTCTTCGGAGGCGTTGGATAAGCTATCAGGATTTCTGTATCGCTTATTCTGTTGTTTAGCCGATAAATTTTTAATCTCAAAAGCTTTTTCAACTGCCGCTAAGTCCCCTAAAAACCACGATTCCAACTCATGGCAAGCAATGCGAACTAAGCTATCTGCACGTCCGGCTTGCTGACAGAGATTAACTAAGCGTCTTTTCACTTCAATACAATTAGCACTATCTTTATCACGGACAATCACAAAATAGGTTTCAGGTTCTAGCCAGGCTTTTAATTTACGAGGGATGGATTTTTCCAAGTCTTGCTTGCCTTCGTGTGGAATGCAACGGAAAGTAATGTCAGCAGGTAAAATTTGTGGTAGCAAAATATCTAACAAAACCTTCATAGATTCTTCTTCAAGCAGAAAAACAAGATTCATTTACGGATGTACTCCATCAAATAAACCTTGTTTCCATAAAGCACCTGCTAAATCACCTTCTTTGGCTAACTCGACTAATTGCGCATTATCGCTGGCACGTTGAATTTTGGTAATGCCATCACATTTTTGCAGCCAAAAAATTTCTTTTAATTCAATGTAATTTAAAACATCCGGTGAATGTGTTGAAACCATCACTTGCCCACCTTTGCTGGCATAATCACGAAACTCTTCAACTAAACCGGAAAATAAACTGGGATAGAGTTGGTTTTCGGGTTCTTCTACGCATAATAACGGGTGCGGTTTAGGGTCATGCAGCAATAGTAAATAGGCAAACATTTTAATAGTGCCGTCTGAAACGTAACGGGCAATAAACGGGTCTTTAAAAGAGCCGTCCTGAAATTTCAAAAGAATTCTGCCATCATCGGTATCTACAGCTTCTACTTTAGAAACACCCGGCACACGTTCTGCCATTTTTTGCAAAACTGTATTAAAAATATCACGATGATTTTCAAACAAGTACTGCGCCACCAAGGGCATATTTTCACCGCGCATGGAAAGATGTTCAGCATACCCTGCTTCTTGTGTACCTCGTGCATCGCTGATATGAAAATCTGAAACATGCCAACTTTCAATTAATTTACGAAAACTGTTGGCAGCTTTAAAACGCTGGAATTGTCCTAAACCTTTAAGAGCAAGAATATCAGGAGAATCAACAGTTTGCTCCTCCCTTTCTTCTTTGGACTGTCTATCTTCATAACTACTTTCATTTGTAATTGCCATCCCTGAGCCTTTTTTAAAGTCCAAAAAATGCCATGATTTCCCTCTTTCTCCGCGACGGTATTTTAAAATCTCTCTTTCAACAACTGGCTGATTATTTTCTAAAGCAATTGTAATCGCATAAGTCACTAATGGACTGGCATTGCCAATATCTTCACGAAATTTAATTTCAATTTCGATAGGGGCTGTTTCTCCGCGAGTAATAACCTCTTTAAATCCGCCGCGTCTTTGTAAAGCAACTTTGACATTCTCTTGCAATGAATCACGCAAAAAACCAAACACATCAAATAACGTTGTTTTTCCTGTGCCATTTGCGCCAATAAATACTGCAATAGCGGGTAAATTTGTTAATTTAACCTCTTTAAAAGCTTTAAAGTTTTTAACTCGCAAAGATTCTATTTTCATAAATACACTATTATTTTTTATAGCGTTGTCTCAATCAGCGGCTGTGCTTTCACGGCTTTATCCAAAATCAACAAAGTTTCCAATAATTCCCGCATTCTGTGCAACGGCCAGGAATTTGGCCCGTCACTTTTTGCTTCCGCAGGATTTGGATGACACTCCATAAACAATCCGGCAATGCCAACCGCCACCGCAGCACGCGCTAAAACCGGCACAAACTCACGTTGTCCGCCGGAGCAGGAACCTTGTCCACCTGGCAATTGTACTGAATGGGTGGCATCAAACACCACTGGACAATCCGTATCACGCATCACTGCTAACGAACGCATATCCGAAACTAGATTATTATACCCAAACGAGACCCCGCGTTCACATACCATAATCTTATCGTTACCAGTAGCTTTTGCTTTGTTTGCCACATTCGCCATATCCCAGGGCGCTAAAAACTGGCCTTTTTTGATATTAACCGGAATACCTTGTTTAGCCACGTTTTGAATAAAATTGGTTTGCCGACACAAAAATGCCGGAGTCTGCATCACATCCACCACAGAAGCCACTTCCGCTAACGGAGTATCTTCGTGAACATCGGTTAAAACCGGTACGCCAATCTCTTTCTTTACTTTTGCCAGAATCCGCAAACCCTCTTCAATCCCAAGTCCTCTAAAAGTTTCGTGCGAGGAACGGTTGGCCTTATCAAATGAAGATTTATAAATAAAATTTACCCCTAATTCAGTGGTAAGTTCTTTCAAAAAACCGGCGCTATCCAAAGCAAGCTGCTCACTTTCGATAACGCAAGGACCGGCGATTAAAAACAAGGGTTGGTTTAATCCGACTTCAAAGCCACATAATTGCATAAGAGTTCTCTGTTTTGTGTAAAGGTTAAGCAATGCCAGTGATGTTTCTGGCGTAATAATTTATTTTTCCATCGCAATGGCGATTTGTAACAGTCTGGACATTTGAAATGAGCAAGAGGTCTATTTTCCGTTGCGAACCAGCCGCAGCAGATAGTTGCTGTCTTTACTGTCGTGGCCGCCGTAACCGTAGTAGAAATAGACAATCCAGGCGTAACCGTTAATATTGGCACTGGGCGATGATGACCAGAATCCGCCGCTGGGTGTTTCTGGAAATGCGCCCCTTACAATCGTTGGATGCTCATAATCTCCGCTACAGCCACTGGTGCCATTTTCAGTAAGTTCTGATTGTCCACTGCTGCAATACACCAAGGTTTTCAACTCTTCCAGTGTGGGTACACGCCAATCGCTATAACCTGAGTAATCAAAATGACTGGGAATACTGGCGGCTTGAGTCCAGCTGAGTTCAGCGGCCTTTCCCTTACAGGTTGAACCATTCCAGCTTTGTCCAAAACTGCAACGCATCCAGACCAGTCCGGTAGTTGGATCTTTGACCAAGCCGCCTTTCACCAGATAGCGATCTTCCATTTGCCATTCATCAGGCGTGGTAATTTTTTTGGCATTACCAGGCAAATCGTCAGGACAATCCAGTCCTGGATAACATGCGTAACTCACTGATGTCGTCAACAACAAAAACAGCCCGAAAACCACTTTAAACCTATTTCTACTCATAGCTCAGCCTTTTTTAATTTACATGCCCTTCACAAGTTCCATGCCCATTTCTGCAACCTGATGAACATCTGTATTATTAGTTAAACCGATTTTATACCCTTCCAGCATAACCTGTTTGCGCTCAAACGGCGTGCCATGATGGGTTGGTGAATTAAAATGTGTATCGCCTCGCAAATATAAAGCATCGAGAAATACTTTTATATCATTTTCGCTATTCGTTAAGCGCTTTAAGCCCAAATAATATCCCGCCAGATAATCAGCGTGCAGTTCTATCAGTTTGTTGGTTTTTTGCAAGCGGCCTAAAACCCGATCAAGCCCCGACTGATATTGGTAAATATGGGCAAATTCATGCGCGATAATCCCAGCTATCGCCAAACCGCCACTGCTGCGTTTGGTCAGTTCGTCAGATAAGAGCTGTTTTCCGAATATGACAGTGCCTTGAGTATTGGGAATAACCGAATCGTCAATCGCAAAAGCATTTGGGCCATCAGCATCGTCATAAAAACCGAATCCTGGAAATACCTTTAAGCTTTTGGCAACATGGCTCAGCTCCAAACTGATGCTGCGGTCAAGATCGGGATTGCCGGATGTACGCAACAGTTCAACACCATTGGCAGTAAGCCCGCCTTGCAAGGAACAGTATTCGGGTAACTCACCTGAATCTGCAAAAACATCTACAGTCAACAACAGCAAAGCCGCCGACAAGAAAAAGTTTTGCAAAAATTTTCTACGGTTTAAATTCATGTTTTCACCTTAGAAGAGGTTATTGTGAGTTGAGCGCTTAAATTCAGGTGAACTGTAGCCCTTCTTAGAATTTGGCAAACAATGCGAATTCGACACAGCGTACATTTTATCATGTGTCAGCTTAGGTTATCTCGCGGCGTTCAATAAACTAACGTAATCTGCCCAAAACTCCTATCTTGCCATTTTAACGACACCATGAGGTTATGGGAGATTTTTTCGGGTAAGATAAGCTTTAATCAGTAGATAAACGCCACCCCTTACCTTAGGAGAAAAAACAATGAATAAACCATTAATCGGATTATTGTTAGCCTTGACAGTACCACAGTTAAGTCATGCGTTTTGTGGCTTTTACGTTGCTAAAGCCGACGCCAGCCTTTACAACCAGGCTTCGCAAGTGGCGATGGTGCGCAAAGACGGCAAAACCGTGTTGAGCTTAATGAATGACTATCAGGGCGAACTGAAAGATTTTGCTTTGGTCATTCCGGTGCCGCAGGTGTTGCAAAAAGAGCAGATTCACATCGGCGATCCCAAATTATTTAAACATCTGGATGATTTTTCCGCGCCACGGTTGGTTGAATATCACGATGACAATCCCTGTCGAATGGCAGAAATGGATAAAATGATGGCTATGTCAGCCGCGCCGATGCCAGCCGGACGCATGATGAAAGCTGAGGCTAAAAAAGACCTGGGCGTTACAGTGGAAGCTGAATACACCATTGGCGAATATGACATTGTGATTTTATCTGCCAAAGAATCGAACGGCCTGGAAACCTGGCTGTTGCGCAATGGCTATAAAATTCCCAAAGGTGCAAACAAAGCCTTGCAGCCGTATATTAAACAGGGGCTAAAATTCTTTGTCGCCAAGGTTAATCTGAAAGAGCAGAACAAGACCGGGCTGAAATTTTTGCGGCCGCTGCAATTTGCCTATGATTCGGAAAAGTTCATGCTGCCGATTCGGTTAGGGATGATTAATGCCAAAGGGGCACAGGATTTATTGCTTTATGTGCTCACCGAAAAAGGCCGGGTCGAGTCCAGCAATTATCAAACCGTGAAACTGCCCAGCAATATGGATATTCCGGTGTTTGTGAAAAATGATTTTGCCAGTTTCTACAAGTCCATGTTTGAAACTCAGGTTAATAAACAAAACATGCGGGCCGTGTTTACTGAATATTTCTGGAATATGGGCTGGTGCGACCCGTGTGCAGCCGAACCGTTAAGTCCGACTGAATTAAAACAGCTGGGCGTGTTTTGGCTGGGACAAAATCAGCAAAGCGACAGATTCGGCAATGTTCCGAATATCTATAGCGGCGGCTTACCGGTGCAAGTCACCCGTTTGCATGTGCGCTATACCAATGACAGTTTTCCCGAAGATTTGATGTTTCAGGAAACCGGCGATACCGAGAATTTTCAGGGCCGCTATGTGTTGCGTCATGCCTGGGAAGGCAGTCCCGATCAATGTCCGGCAGCGCAGGAGTATTTCAAACAGCTGGCAGTACGACATGAAATGGAAGCCGAAACGCTGGCGGATTTAACCGGCTGGAATGTAGACGACATCCGGCAGAAAATGAATCCGGGTGAAGGTCAGTATCTGCAAAGCGGCAGCAAAAATTCTAACAAGAAACCGGCCAAAAACCAGTGGTGGAAAAATCTTTGGTAATCAATCCGGCAGAGGAAAAAATAATGTCTAAAAAATTAATGGGCTTGCTGTTTGCGTTAACCGTTCCCAGCGTAAGTCAGGCCTTTTGCGGTTTTTATGTTGCCAAAGCCGATGCCAGCCTTTACAACCAGGCCTCGCAAGTCATCATGGCACGCAAAGACAGCAAAACCGTGTTGAGTTTGATGAATGACTATCAGGGCGAATTAAAGGATTTTGCCCTGGTTATTCCGGTGCCGCAAGTGCTGCAAAAAGACCAGATTCATATTGGTGACCCGCAATTATTCAAACACCTCGACAATTTTTCTGCACCGCGTCTGGTCGAATATCACGATGCTGATCCTTGTCAAATGGCGGAAATGGATGAAGTATTGAATCTGATTTCATCTCCAAAGAAAAAAAGCCGAATGATGAAGAAGGGAGCCAAAAAAGACTTGGGTGTGACCGTAGAAGCTGAATACACCATTGGTGAATATGACATTGTGATTTTGTCTGCCAAAGAATCCAACGGTTTGGAAACCTGGCTATTGGAAAGCGGCTATAAAATTCCGCAAAACGCCAGCAAAGCTTTGCAGCCTTATATTAAGCAGGGACTGAAATTCTTTGTCGCGAAAGTCAATCTGAAAGAGCAAAACAAAACCGGCCTGAAATTTTTGCGGCCACTGCAATTTGCCTATGATTCTGAAAAGTTCATGCTGCCGATTCGGTTAGGGATGATTAACGCGAAAGGCTCACAGGATTTATTGCTTTATGTTCTCACTGAAAAAGGCCGGGTTGAATCCAGCAATTATCAAACTTTGAAACTGCCCAGCAATATGGATATTCCGGTGTTTGTGAAAAATGATTTTGGCAGTTTTTACAAATCCATGTTCGATACCCAGGTTAATAAACAAAACATGCGGGCCGTGTTTACTGAATATTTCTGGAATATGGGCTGGTGCGACCCGTGTGCAGCCGAGCCATTAAATCCGACTGAATTAAAACAGCTGGGCGTGTTCTGGTTGGGGCAAGATTCGTACAGCGGCAGCAGAGGATTGCCGGTGCAAGTCACCCGTTTGCATGTGCGTTATAACAATGACAGTTTTCCCGAAGACTTAATGTTTCAGGAAACCGGCGACACTGAAAACTTTCAGGGCCGTTATGTATTACGCCATGCCTGGGAAGGCAGTCCTGACCAGTGCCCGGCAGCGCAGGAATATTTTAAGAAACTGGCTGTGCGGCATGAGCAGGAAGCCAAAACGCTGGCTGATTTAACCGGTTGGAGTGTGGTCGACATCCGGCAAAAAATGAATCTGGAGGGCGGCCAATCTCTGCAAAGCGGCAGTAAAAATTCTGACAAAGAGCCTGCCAAAAATCAATGGTGGAAAAATCTTTGGTAATCCAATCTTGCAAGAGACGCAATCGAGTTAGGGTTGCGTCTCTGCCCTACCCTAACCTCAAAAAAACATGTCTTTTCAATTACATTCCCGTCTGCAACAGGATTGCATTATTATCGGCAGTTTTGAATTATCGCTGCTGCTATTGATGAACGACAATCACTATCCCTGGTTTATTTTGGTGCCGCAACGCGCTGATGTGACAGAGATTTACCAGCTTAATGACGCAGATCGGCAGCTTTTGCAAAAAGAATCCTGTTTGCTGGCTGAAACTTTGGCAGCTGTTTATCAGGCGGATAAGATGAATATCGCCGCGATTGGCAATCTGGTTCCGCAGTTGCATTTGCATCATGTGGTGCGCTATCAGACTGATGCGGCGTGGCCTGCGCCAATTTGGGGGAAATTTGCGCCTGAGCCTTATTCGGATGAGCAGATTGCCGAACATAAACAGTTAGTGCAGGCGGCGTTGGTTAATTCATTAAAAAACGACAGTCCCGCATCCGTTAATACATAATATCCGCGACTATTTTTAAACATCCAATCTCTATCAATCAGATGATTGTTAATTTCTCTTTCTAAGTGGTTGTTCATAAATTTTCCCGTATATTTTGGAGTTCAAACTCGCGAGTTTGGACTCCGGCCTGGTAACTAAATACCGAAAAACTTTTGTTCTGTTATTTAAATCGTTTCACTCATCTTGGCACACCCATAACAGTTGCTATAGCATAAAACTGTTTTGGTTGGGGAGGCTTGGAACAAATTTGATTTGTGCAACAAAGCCCTCCCTGAGTGATAAGTATTGATAACCTAGGCGAACCAAAGGCAGGATGACAGGTAACTTGACGCGAGTGTCTTCAGTAAATTTCATATCATCCTTTTGCCCATTTACACAGAATGTTATCTTGTCCCCGTCGCCATCGGCAACGGCACCACAATCGCCTGCTGACTATTTGCACCACCCACCACCTGCGGCGCCTGACCATTCCATTGCAGTTGCGCCCTGGCTTGTAAATAGCGGGTATAAAGCTCAGGATTGTTGTTAAATGCTGAAATTTCCAGTTTCAACCGCGCCGCCTGCCCTTCCCCATCCAGAATTTGCTTGGTCTTGTCGGCCTGAGCCCGAATAATCGCAGATTTGGCATCGCCTGTAGCAGACTCAATCGCAGAATCGGCCAAACCTTTGGCGGCAATCACTTTTTGCTGGGCTTTGGCAGTTTCCACCACCTGTTTGTTTTGTTCAGAAACCGCATCATTTTTGGCCTTGACTGCATTTTCATTCGATTGCACAAAAGTGGGAGAATAAATAATCTGGGCAATTTGCAAACTGTGCGGTTGCAAGCCAAACAACTCTTCCATTGCAGTGAACACTGCATGAGTCACCTGTTCCTGAATGGCCTCCCGGTTTTGTGAAATTGCCGTGGTATTTTGTTTGTTAAATATCCGCCCTGCCCTGTCTTTAACCACCGGAATGATACTCTCAGCAATATCCATATTGCCGGTTTTTCCAACTTCGTAAAGCAAATGATTCACCTTGTTGCGCGGAATGGTGTAGTTAAAATTCATATCCAAAGTAATTTTCTGATTATCGACTGTATTCACATCAAACGGCGGAATATGCAGCGTGGTTAAACTGACCTGCACAATATCCACGGTATCAATAAACGGAATTTTAACATGGGGTCCTGCCCCTACCGGTTGGCTATAAACCGGATTGCCCATCCGCCGAATATTTGCCATTTCCGAGGGGTCAACCACATAAACCGAACCGGAAAGGACAATATAACCAGCAATGCCATAGCTTGTATATTTTAGCCAGTTGCCTTTAGGGGCCGCACTCGCCACCGTACTTTTTAATATTCCCATGATTGCCTCTCCTCAAAAATCAAAGTTAATTTTTCAATGTCGCAACATCAGCTAAAACCTGGCAAGACGGAATCCCCTGTCATAAATGGCATAATCTGGAGTATATCTGTCGCGGTTTGCCGAGCGTAAATATTTCGGATCTATAAACCACGAGCCGCCACGCAAAGTCCGGTTGGTTTGCGCCCCGCTGCTAGAACAGCTTTTTTCACTGCCATAATAGTTGGGATCGTAATCCGAACAGGTCCATTCCCAGACACTACCGGCCATGTCATACACGCCCCAAGGATTTGCCGGATAAGAGCCGACCGGCATTGACTGATCCCGATGAGCACCGGTGCCGCAGTTGCTGTAATCAAAGTTGCCATTGTAACTGGCCTGATTGGGGTTGATGCAGTTGCCGGTGTAAAACGCCGTAGTTGTACCGGCACGGGCAGCATATTCCCACTGTGCTTCAGTCGGCAAATGATAGGCTTTGCCGGTTTTTTCATTTAACCAGGCCACATAAGCCTGAGCATCGTTTAAACTGATGCAGGAAGCCGGATGATTATCGGCTTGGGCAAAGCCTACATTCCGCCAGCTATAAGAGGCATTTTTCACCCAGTCTTTGCCATCATAGAAATAGCAGCCGCCGGTCAGTTCGGCATCGGTTTGATAGTTTTTTTCTGCGACAAAAGCACTGAACTGGCCTTTGGTAATTTCATATTTGCCGATTTCAAACCGGCTGACACACACTTTATGCTGCACCTCATCGGCTTTACGGTCTTTTTCTGTGGCTGGACTGCCCATCAAAAAGCAGCCTTCACGAATCGCCACCATTTCCGGCTCAAAACTTTGCCGTGATTCTTTAGAAGAAACCACCTGAGTTTTGGTAGATTCCGGTGTCGTTGCATTTAAGCGATTGCGGGCCAGTGCCTCAAACTGGCCATTAGGATATTTATCCAGATAGGCCTGAAAATCAGCCGGATTGCGGCTGTCTTTGATGCTGTTCCAAAAACTCAGTTCAATGCTGGCTGGATCAGCGGCAGGCACTTGTTGCACCGTGGCCGGCACACAGACTTTAAAACAAAAGTTGCCCTCGATGCTGCCTTCCATCCAGGGTTCCTGTTTGCCCTGCGAATGCGATTTCACATCACGCACCACTTCTTTTAAAGTCAGTTCGATAGGCTGATTGCTTTCCATATGTTCCAGCAGCTGGCTGGTGTAAAGACCGTTACGGCCTTCGCCGTCAGCTGCCACACTGCCGGGGCGGGTTGCATACGAAATCAGGGTGCCGGAGGGCGCAGACACCCGCGCCAAACCGTTTGCGCCAGAACGAAAACTACGCGAGTAAGGATTGTTGCGGCAGGCATCCAGAAATACCAGATTAAGCCGGGTTTTTGACTCATCCAGCACATCCATGATTTGCTTAACGGCAATGCTTTGATTGGCAACATCCTCTTCGCTGTTAATCTCGGCATCTACCGCAGGCAGATAATTCTCGCCTTTAATCTGAATCCCGTGACCGGCATAAAATACTAACGCAGTTGCTCCCGGTGTCAGTTTGCTACGAAACTCCCGCAGCGTTGCACCGATTTGACGCATATTGAGATTTTTACGCTCAATCACATTAAAGCCCAGACTGCGCAGTTTCGCTGACATATCGTTTGCATCATTGACCGGGTTGTCCAAAGGTGCATTTTTATAGGCCGAATTGCCAATCACCAACGCTACACGGCTATCATTATCGGGCATTGCTGTAGTAGCAGAGGCAGAGTAATTATTCTGTTCAGATGCGGATTGTGACTTGCGTTTATTGACTGCTGCCGCTTTCTGCTGCTTTGCGTAAACCGGCGTTGTTTGGCTAAATAACAATCCGCCTGTGCCTAACAACAATAGCGTTAAAGTGTAAATTTTTTTCATGATTGCCCCGATATTTTCGATTTGCCCCAACGACTTTAAACCAGCTGTTGATGTTGTCATTATTTGATAACATTCATTGGGTTAGAGTTTCCAAAAAAGTTAGAAAACACCTTAATTGTAACGCAAAAAAAGCCTACAGCGCTTAAAAAACCGAAACATTTGAATTGCTCCGCAGGATTTAAATCCGGCTTTTGTAGAGCGAATCAACATGGAAGAATTTCAACAGATCTTCTTTGTGTAAATCAGAGGTAGCAAGGAATTTAAAACCAAAGTCAGTAATGACTAGCTAAAGGCCAAATTGCTTTATAATGCGCAAACCATTATCAAACTGACACAACTATGAAAGAAAAAATCCGCCGCTTTATTTTTCAGGAACTGATTTTTGTCGCTGAGCCAGAAAAGTTTTCCGATGACGACAATCTGTTAGATGCAGGCCTTGATAGTATGGGCATTATGCGTCTTATCATGTTTATTGAGGAACAGTTTGGCGTAACTTTACCGGATGTAGAAATAGACCCCGATAATGTCCACTCTATCAACGCGCTGGAACAATGGATTTTGCGGCATAAAGCATGAATAAATCGACAATTATCCAGCCGTTAAATCCTTGCGATTATTTTACTCTGGCAATGGATGAGGAAATTCGTAAGGAAGGAATGCCCGGCAGCTTGTGCGGCTTTGCAATTGAGTTAAAACAGTGCCCTGATATTGCAGCATTAAAGGAACGTGTTGCGGAATTTAGCCAGCGTTTCCCGTTGATTCTGGCCAGTTTGCAGCAACACAAAAACCGCTTTTACTGGTGTCAACGCGAATCAGAACCGCAGATTTTTTTTCAGCACAAATGTCCAGAAGCGGAAAATGAAGCGCAGTTTCAACAATCTGTGATTGAAACGCTGATTAATGAGCAACAAAGTCGCGAACAACTAGCACCGCTGACTTTTCATTTGCTTTACGGTGAGACTAAAACAGTTTTCTTTTTGCGCTGGATTCATCCGATTTGTGATGCGGTAGGAATCGGCTTGATTTTCCAGTATCTGTGTACCGATAACAAAGAGCAGCGGCAATTATTTGATACCCCAAAATCGGAACCGCTGATTAATTTGCAATTGAAAAAATACAGCCTCTGGCAAAAAATCAAGCTGTTTGCCAAAGCCCATCGTTATATTTCCAGCGTAGACAAACTACGCAGCATTATTCAGGCTCAACCTTTGCCGCCGCAGCGCTTAAAGCTTTCCGTTTACAAACTCACTGAAGAACAAACTCAAACAGTCGCAGTCTTGGCCAGACAAGCCACCGGACTCACCGGCACCAGTTTGTATTACATCGGCTGTTTAATGCGGGCACTGGAAAAAATGAATCCCAATCAAACCGGCGATGCTTACTGTGTGCCGTATGCCTTTAATCTGCGCAAGCAAAAAGCAATGAGTCCGTTGTTGGGTAATCAGGTTGGGGCATTGTTTGCTCAAGCTCCACGTGATTTATTAGACAATCGCGAGGCATTGTTCAGCCATTTAAAACAGCAAAATGCCGAGGTGATTCGCCAGCAGCTGGATTATGCGTTTTTGCCGGTGATGTGGGCGGCAAGCTGGCTGTCACTGGAAAAACACGGCGAAAACTTGCGCAACTCTTACACCCATCACACCGAACGCAGCTCCTGCCTGTTTTCCAATGTCAGTCTGTCGGATTTATCCAGCCAGAAATTGTTCGGCTGTGAAATCACCGGCTTTTTTCATCTCTGCCAACTCAGCAGTCCGCCGGGATTGGCGTTATTAACCTGTCATTATCAACAGCAACTGACATTGAGTTATAACTTTATTGAGCCGTTGTTTGATAAAGCATGGATAGAACAACTGCACGGTTTTATGTTGCAGGAATTATTGGCTGAATGATGAATTTAATCACCGGTTTTCTGGAGCAATGCCGCAAATTGCCCGACAAAATCGCTTTTTGCGAGGAAAATCGCAGCTTAAGTTATGCAGAATTCAGGCAGCAAGTTGAACAGTTAGCCAGTTTTTTGCAACACAATCGTAAAACTTCACAACCGATTGCTATTTTGCTGGAGCGCGGTATTGATGCAGCGATTGCGATTTATGCGGTATTAATGTCGGGAACGAGTTATTTGCCGCTGGATGTGAAAAATCCGCTTTTCCGCCTGCAACTGATTATTGCTGATGCGCAACCGGAGTTTGTGATTGGCAAAGATGTGCGGCCCGATTGGTTAAATGATTCTGTAGGATGGGTAGAGCAAAGCGAACCCCCTCAAAACGGCGAGTCTTTGATGGGTTTCGGTTATCACCTCTACCCATCCTACGAAAATCAATCGGAATCAATTGCCGCCATTCTTTATACCTCCGGCTCAACCGGCACCCCAAAAGGCGTGGCATTAAGTCATGCCGCGATGCTGAATTTTTCCAACTGGGCGGCACAAACCTTTAAACTCAACCCGCAAGACAAAATGGCCAGCCTTGCGCCGTTTCATTTTGATTTATCGGTATTCGATTTATTTTCCGGTTTAAGCAGCGGCGCCAGCGTTTATTTTATTCCGGCAAAACTGACTTTATCACCTAGCCGTTTAACCGCCTGGTTAAGTGAAAATCAAATCAGTTGCTGGTATACCGTGCCTTCCTTATTAAGCTTTCTGGCTTTTAAAGGCGCTCTGGATATTACCCCCCTGCCCTTTTTGAAAAAACTGTTATTTGCCGGCGAAGTTTTCCCGACCCCACATTTAATCCGGCTGGCGCAATTGTTACCAAACGTTGATTTATATAATTTATACGGGCCAACCGAAACCAATGTCTGCTGTTATTGGCAAGTTGACAGAACAAAATTACAGCCTGAGCAAGCTATTCCTATTGGGGTGTCGGCGTGCGGGGCGAAACTGAAAATCGCAGAAAATGACGAATTATTGGTCGCCTGTGCAAACAATTTTTCCGGCTATTGGCAGCAGGGCCAATTGCTTCCCAGAGATAGCAGCGAACCTTATCGCACCGGTGACAAAGTTTCCCTAAACAATAACGGTGAATATTGTTATCACGGCCGCCTGGACCGAATGCTGAAATGCTCCGGTTATCGGGTTGAACCGGCTGAAATTGAAACCGTGCTGAATCAAATTGCCGGAGTCGAAACCTGCGCGGTGATAGGGATGCACGATGCCAGCAGCGGCCAGCGCCCGGCAGCGGCGTTAGTTCTGAAAAATGCGGATTCATTGGCAGAAATTGTCAAAACCGCCAGAGAAAAATTGCCAGCCTATATGATGCCGTGTAAATTTAAGGTTTTAGCGGCACTGCCGGTTTTATCCAATGGCAAAACCGACACGCTTGCCCTTCATCCCTTATTTGATGATTAATAACCATGATTAACGATCTCAATCAACTGCCACCCGCCGGAAACAAATACGCTTCAAAACTGCGCTTTCGCCATTGCGCACAGGAGCAGATATTAAAACACGCGGTGCCGACAGAATATGGCGGACATGGTGACAGCTTCCATGACTTGACCGAGGCACATCAGGCATTAGGCAAATTGACTCAGGATAGCGGCTTGATTTTGTCAATCAATGCACATTTATGGGGTAGCGTGTTTCCAATTCTGCTTTATGGTACAGAGCAACAACGCCAGGAATGGCTGCCGCAGTTATTAACTGGAGAGATGATTGCCGGTCATGCCATTACCGAAACTCAGGCGGGGTCTGATATCAACGGTTTGGAAGCAATCGCGACCCAAACTAAAGACGGTTTTATTCTAAATGGCAACAAACGTTTTATTACCAACACCCCCATCGCCGACATGCTGCTGGTTTATGCGTTATTGGATGGACAATTATCTGCGTTTTTAGTCAAAAAAGAAGATGTCGGTGCAAACTTCAGGGAATCGCCGCAAGTAAACGCCTGTGTTACCGCCACGATGGGCGATGTGATTTTGCAAGGCTGTTTGATTCCTGCCGACAGACAGTTGGGAAAAATCGGCGCCGGAAAAATGATGTTGCAAAATGCGTTAGAACTGGAGCGGGCCTTTATTTTTGCAGGCATTAGCGGCATTATGGGGGCACATTTAACCAGCGTAATTAACTACAGCCGGGAACGGCAAGCCGGTGGCGTGTTATTAGGCAGTTATCAGGCAATTAGCCATAAAATTGCGGAAATGAAAGTGGCTCTGGATACCATCCGCTTATGGGTCAATGAATGCGCCCGCCTAAAAGACCATAACAAACGCATTACTTTAGCCAGCGCCCAAACCAAGCTGTTTGCCAGCGAAGCGTTTTTGCAGTTTTGTCTGGATGCCGTACAGATTCTGGGAGCGAATGGTATGGTTACCAACAATCCAACCTTGGCATTAGTGCATGATGCGTTAGCGAGCCGGTTATTTTCAGGCTCTTCCGAAATTCAAAAAAATATTATTGCGGCGTTGTTGGGAACAGGCGAAGGCTTCAAGCGCTAACTTTTGGGACGCATAAATAACCATGAACAGTATAAAAATAATGGTTTCAGCACTGACAGACTGGAACTTTCATGCGCTAAATTTGGTTTAATCGGGTGGAAATTCTTCTGCTGCTCTGCACCATTGTCCTGAACATTACTTCTGATTATCTCGACCGCGCCTCCACCCGCAACTGGAATCCCTACCTTACTTCATTATGGGGTTCCGCCATTCAGTTTCTGCTGATCTTGCCGTTTATCGGGCTGGTGCACGACATTAATCTTCGGGTTGTGGGCTTGTGCGGACTGGCGGGAATGGTCAGTGCCTATGGCCGGGTTCCCTGGTATCGCGCCTTGGCCAATGCCCATGAGTCTTTGGCACCGCTTGCGCCTTTTTTACGACTATCGAGCGTCATCGTATTGCTGCTGGCCTGGTTGGTTCTGGATGAGCCAATCACTTTTTTTAAAGGCTGTGGTTCGCTGTTGATTGTGTTCGCGGCAATGGTGATTCTGATGAACAATCCAGACCGCACCCAGAACGCCCTGCTAACCCGGCATAATGAATGCTTGCTGGTATTTTTCTTCGCAATTTCAAACGCGATTACAGCATTTACCTATAAACTGCTCCTGAACAGTGGCGAAGCGCTGTGGAGCATTTATTTCGCACTTAAACTATTTCAGGCATTGTTTCAGTTTCTGATAGTCAGAGGTGAGAAAGTGTTTTTGAAAACCGTCGATTTTTTTAATCACTTTCGGTTATTTGTCTTCAGCCGGGTTTTACAAACCATTGCCGCCATTTTGTATTTACTGGTATTAAGCCGAATCAATTTATCTTCGGTCGAACCGGTTATGGCAGTAGGGCCTTTTCTATATTTTGTCATTGACCGGGTTGTAGCGTATTTTAAGTTTCGCAAAGACAGCAGGACGAAGCCGACGGCGGTTGCACCTGAAAAAGCACCGCTTCGCGCTAACCAGGTGGTTGCCGCTGTCATGCTCAGCGCCGGAGTCTTCCTTTTTTACTCGTCTTCATTATGAGCCGTCATTCTAATCAACTGCAAAGCGAATTCCTGTTGTATCGCGAGGTTTTGCCCATTATGTTAGTGGGTATCCTGCTCAATATGGGGGGGCGATTTGCTGCGGAAAATTTAAAAATTTCCTATCTTTTTCTCGATCAGGTAGGAACCGTGATGATGGCCATTTTATGCGGCCCCTGGTGGGGGGCAAGCGTAGGCATCCTTAGCAACACCATCAACGGCAATGTTTTTGAAACCTATTTTCCGTTTGGCGTGGTTAGTGTAATTGCGGGGGTAATCATTGGTTATTATGCCCGGCTTGCCGAATTACGCCCTAGACTTATTGATGCGGATACGCCCGATCTGGAGTTTTTCAGCAAATCTGTGCTTGTGGTTATTTTACTGCTGGCATTTGGCTCGTCTGCTGTCTCTTTGCTGATTAAAACTCACCTTTACCCGCTGGCGGAACGGCCTTTCTTATTTGGCAAATTCTACGTTGAACTCATTCCGAAAATGAAAGCATTTTTTGGCAATGTGCAAAGTGATTTGCTGATGCTGTGGCTGATAGATGTGCTGCGCGAATTTATCGACAAAAGCATCGTGACAATGCTGGCCTTTTCTTTTGCCATCGGCTATGGCTTTGAACCGCCGGCATTACGGCTAACCAAGCCTTTGGAGCGCATTTATACCGATACGCTATCGATGCTGGTATTTTCAGTGTCATATAGTTTTTATCTGGTGATGGCAAAAATTTTTGTCCCGAAAATCAATTTTCCTGGGGCACGGCACAGTATCGATTGGTTGCAGCACCCCGGCATGATCGCCATGTTTTACTCGCCGTTAATCTTGTGTCTGCTGGCGTTTTTCCTGCTGAGCCTGAACGGCAATTCCGCGCTGGGTCGCAAGTATGCGGCGGCTTTGTGTGAACGCGATAGTCGTTATGCCAGAAAAGCGGCGGCAATTCCTGACTCCTATGAAATGCTGGAAAAAACCCCACTGTTCAAATTAGTGGAAAAGAAAAGCGTCTACGGCTTACTGGTGGCGGTTGCAAGCTGGCCGTTTGGCAAAAATCTGGAACTGCCAGTGCTGCTGGGGCTGTATTTCGCCTTTGCCATTGCCTTTCTGGCAGTATTTTTTAAAGGCAACAGAGACAGGCGCAAACGGATGCTGGAAATGAGCAAGTGTTGTCGGCATCTGCATAACTGGCTGGCTGTCGGCACCAAACAATCGGGGCAATTGATAGTGGAGCTTTTTATGGAGCTGTTTAAGGCTAAAAACTATAAGCTCACCACTTCCGCCGGGCCAATCCCGAATATGCGTTGTGTTTATATTACTCTGCCGTTATCGCCGCCGGTTTCCAAAGAATCGGAACGACGCAAGCCTGCCGTGACACAGGGAGATGCCTTACTGGTGTGTCTTGAGGGCGAACGCATTCTGACAACGGAAATATTTACCGCTCTTTCCGATCAATTGCTGCTGACAGGATTGCAGCAATTAATCATCATCTCGCTTACCCCGGTGATTTATGATGAAAATATCAGCCGCAGCATTTTGGCGGCCAGAAGCGAAGGAATTCGGATTATGCTGGTTTCCTGGTTCGATCTGGAAACCGCGTTATATGCCCGCGCTTATGAAAAATCGGTTCCTGAAGTTCTGGAAGCCGCGCAAACCCGCACCTACAGCATTGCGATTCAAAACTTAATGGCCGGCGCCGAGCATATTACCGCTGCTGATTTGGCAGCCCGCTCTCTGCCTGCTTTGGCTTATCTGCTGGAAAAACCCGGCGGACTGATAAAAATGGTTGATATTGGTGCCGGTCGGGGCCGCCATTCTTTATTTGCGCTGCGGCTAGGCCATACTGTCTCAGCCATTGAATGCAAAGACAAGACTTTCAAGGATTTGCAGGCCTATGTTGCCGAAGCAGGCTATGAAGACCGCTGCACCACGGTACTGGCTGACTTTATGAGTCTCGATGTCGGAATTCAGGACCAAGCCGATATTGTTGTTTGTACCGGAATGCTGCAACACGCCAAAAACGAGAAAGAGTTGTATCTCAATCTGGAAAGACTGCGTGACTACGCCAATGTCCCCGCCGGTTTAGTCTTTATCGAGATGCTGTTCGCGATGAAGTTTGACGGCAAACCGCCTGCCGATGGTCGAATTGTAATATTACCTGAGCAGTTTGAATCACTGCTGGAGGCGGTATTTCCGGTTGGCGAATGGGAAATCAGGCGGGTGCAAGGCCCTTTGTATAGACGGCAGGAATTTTCCTCAGGTTCAAGAAGTTTCCTGGCTCCCGCTCAACTCATTGAAAGTACCGCTATCGAATATGCCATTTTCCGCAACTCGTAAAACAGATGAAAGGTTTATGCCGCAGCTTTGGATTCTTGCTGTCAGTGTGCTGTTTTCAGTTTCTGATAGGAGTTACCGGAACATTTTCAGTGGCTGCGGAAGCAGAAAACGTGATTAATAATTCTGAAAGTAGAAACAGTGTAACCAGTGCAAATATGCCTTGTCAGCGCCTGATTATTATTTCCGATGCCATGCGTTATGGTGATGACGCAGTTGCAATTGCCATGCTACTGGCAGACAAATCCGTCTGCGTTGAGGGAATTATCGCCACCAGCGGCAATGTCTGGGCAGATCAGGCTGCTGAAAATATTCGCGAGTTACTTAACGCGCTTGGCCGCAGCGATATCAAGCTTTATGCGGGCGAGCCGCTGTCATATTACCTGCCTCGACAGCAGATTTATCAGCAGGAAAAAGCACAGCTTACCCGTCCAGGCTTGTTTCATGGCGCGTTGGCCAATTTGTCTAGTGCACATTTACCGAAAAATTCTGCCAATCGCCAGTTCGCTTCTGATGGGGTAGATTTTCTGCTGCAAAAGGTGTTGGCGAATCCGGGGCAGATTGCCTTGGTGCTTCTCGCACCGGCAGCGGTTTTGGCTTTGGCAATGGATGAAGAACCTGACTTTCTGCAATCTTTGGCAAAACTGTATATTTCGGGCGGCGTGCTAAAGGCTGCTGGCAATTCAGGTTTGCAAGCCGAGTTAAACTTCTGGTTTGACCCGCCTGCCATCAACAAAGTGTTGCTCAATGTTGACGATGCGGTATTAATTCCGCTGGACATCAGTAATCAATTCCAGTTAAAGCAATCCACTTTAGCCAAGCTCTCCCATAAAGCTCTTTTTGCAGAGTATTTAGCTAAAAATCCCAAGTTTATGCAGAATGGTTCTGGCCAGATGGGTTTGTGGGATGCGGTGACTGCTGCCGTGATTATGGATGAAACAGTAATCACTGAATCAAAGCCGTTGTCATTGGAAGTCAATACCACATTAGGATCGGAATATGGACGCTTGCAAGTATCAGACGCAACCCGAAACCCTGCCAAAATAAACACGGTTCTGGGAGTCAATAAACTGCGGGTTGAAGAGTTGGTAAAGGATTCTCTCAGCCAATAACAGCCAAATTCTTTCAATGTATCGACTAATCGCATGAAATATCCTGTTTTACTCATAGACCTGGATGGCACCATTCACGACTATCTATCCGCCGCTGCTATGGCCAAATCTGCGTTGGTTCAGGCGATTGCTGGCCACTTTCACATCGTTGCTGAAGAAGTTCTGCGAACCTACGATGAAATTCGGGATAAAACGGACTGGCATGAATTCTGTTCCGGTCATGCCATGAGAACAACCCGCATAAAATTACTGCTCAATGCCTGGCCGGTGAGTAGTGATACTGAGCCAAAACTTTGGGTAGATTTATTCAGTCATGCTTATCTGCAAGCCCTTCAGCCTTTTCCTGATGCGTTGCAAACTACCAGGCTTTGGCATAGTCAAGGCAGGCAAATGGCGATTGTGACGGAAGGTTTTGCCGATATTCAGCGAGCCGTTATTACAACGCTGAACAAGGCGGGTTTAGTGGATTTACCGGTGATCATCAGCAAGGAGCTTGGCGTGACGAAACAGGATGGTAGTGCGATTGTTCAGGCTTTGAATTTGCTGAATGCCAAAGCTGAAAATGCCGTTATGATGGGTGATAACTGGACGTTAGACATTCTGCCAGCGGCACAATTGGGAGTTGCTCAAATCTGGATAAGCCAACAGGCATTGCCAGCGAATATACCAGCAAACTTTCTGGGCATCGCCTGTTCTTTGGAAGAAGCCAACTGTTTACTCGTCTGAAACCAATATGAAAGTGCAAACAACACTTGATAAGATGAGCAAGTTATAGGATGTGCTGACGACAGGAAGCGCATCATTCGCGTTCACCACATCAAAATAACTCACACTACCATGACAAATTACCGCCGTACCTACATTCCTGGGATGACCTGGTTTTTCACGGTAAACCTTGCTGAGCGTAAAAATAACACCCTATTAGTTGAAAACATTGACTCATTGCGCACCTCATTTCATTATGTCAAAAAACGCAGACCTTTTGAGATAACAGCCATTGTGGTTATGCCTGATCATTTGCATTGTATCTGGGTATTGCCATCGGGAGATTCTGATTTTTCAACCCGCTGGAATTTACTCAAAGGTCATTTTTCGCGTGCGATTGACAAGCGTGAAAGAATTTCAGAAAGTAGGCAAAAACGGCGCGAACGTGGATTATGGCAACGCCGATTTTGGGCGCATTTGATAACCGATCAACAGGATTTTAATGTGCACACCGACTACATTCATTGGAATCCTGTCAAACATGGCAAGGTAAAACGAGTCATTGATTGGCCTTATTCAAGTTTTCATAAGTTTGTAAGGCAGGGGATTTATCCATCTACATGGGGATGTGATGGAGAGTTTGATATTAATGCAGGAGAGTAACGCGAATGATGCGCTTCCTGTCGTCAGCACATCCTATAATCTGCGTATCTTATCGTGTTGAAACTCGATAAGGTGCGCAGGTTATAACTCGATAAGGTGCGCAAGTTATAACTCGATAAGGTGCGCAAGTTATAGGATGTGCTGACGACAGGAAGCGCATCATTCGCGTTGAAACCAATATGAAAATGCAAACAACAGACTGCTT
>CAIQWF010000092.1 GCA_903875455.1 uncultured Pseudomonadota bacterium | reverse complement strand
TGCAGAGTCAAAATAATATGCCCCTGCTCGGTGAATTTGACCGCGTTATTCATATAGTTGATTAAAATCTGTTTTATTCGCATCGGGTCGCCAATCAAATAGCCGGGGACAACCGGATCAATATCAAACAGCAATTCCAGCGATTTGGCACTGGCTTTTTCTACCATCAAGGTAGACACGCTATTGAGCATTTTTTCCAGATCAAACTCAATCTGTTCAATATTGAGTTTGCCTGCTTCAATTTTGGAAAAGTCCAGAATGTCATTGATAATGCCGAGCAGGTGCTGACTGGAAGAGTGGATTTTTCTCATAAAATCCTGCTGCCGCTGGTCAAGCTCAGTCTTGGTCATCAGATGTGACATGCCGATGATGACGTTCATCGGAGTGCGGATTTCATGGCTCATGTTAGCCAGAAAGTCCGACTTCATCCGCGAGGCATCTTCCGCCATCTCCTTGGCTTTTATTAAAGCCGCCGCAGCCTCATGCTCTAAAGAAATATCTTCAATAATTGCCACAACGCCACGGAAAGGGTCGGTTGCATCCAACAACTGTCCAGAGATTCGCGCCCAGAACAAAGTGCCGTCTTTCCGAAGCAAATGCTGTTCGCTGCGATGCAATTTGTTTTCTGCTATTTCCTGATAGGCAGTATTTTCAGCAGTCTGATAACTCTCTTCATCAGGGTACCAGAGTCGGGTTGGTTTACCGTCAAGCTCGCCGACTGCGTAAGCAAAAATCTCCTCCAGTTTATGATTGCAGCGCACAATCGCCCGATTTTTTATCAGCACAATCCCCGATGTGGCCGCATTAAAAATCGCCTGTTGCTCGGCACCGGTAATCCGCAGGGTTTCTTCAGCCTGCTGGGTCAGTTGCAGCTGGGCCGCCAGCATCGACTCATAATTTTTCCGCTCTGTGATGTCAACATGAGTACCCACTGCCCGCAGCGGCGCTCCTGAGCTGTCTTTTTCCACCACCCGGCCACGGCTTAAAATCCAGCGGTAATTGTTGTCCTTGGCCCGCATTTGAAATTCCAGTTCATAATAGCCAGCCGATGCCAGTAACTCTCCCGCCTTTTTAACAGTGGCATCGCGCTGTTCCGGGTGTAGATGATCTATCCAGCCGTTTTCTATATTAGTTGGAAACTCTGGCTCGGTATAGCCCAGCATTTTGCAATAAGTTGGGCTATAGTAAACAACACCGGTCTTTAGGTTCCAATCCCACAGGCCATCACTGGTTGCGGTCATGGCATAACGTAACCGTTCTTCGGCTGCCGCCAGTTCTTTGGTTTTCACCGAAAGATCAAGGGTGCGGGCAGCCACCCGCGCTTCCAGATCGGCATTCAGTTCGCGGATTTGTTGTTCAGCCTGTTTGCGTTCACTAATATCGCGGACGGTAGCCTGCAAAACCTGTTGCTGGTCAAGTTCAAATTTTGACAGCAGCACATCGGCAAAAAAAGTCTGACCATCCGCCTTGCAATGCAGCCATTCAAAATGGCATTCACCGTTTTTAAAAGCCTGGGTCATGTAATCATTGGCAGCGGTGACGGAGTCGCGGCCATCGGCTTGATAAGGCGGCGAAAAATCAACCGGATGGCGGTTGATAAAGTCTTGTTTGCTGGCCAGTCCAAACATGCTGAGTGTCCGGGCATTGCAATCCAAAATGCCATTCAGTGACATCAGCATGATGCAATCTTTTGAGGTTTCAAATACGGTACGGAATCGCGCCTCGCTTTGCTGCAAGGCATAGAGCATTTTCTGCCGTTCGGAAATATCACGCCAAATACAGTAAATCGCAGCCTGCCCTTGCCAGTCAATGTTGGTAAGAGTGACTTCGACTGGAAATTCGCTGCCATCATAGCGCTTGTGCATCCATTCAAAGCGGGCGATATTTTGATATTGCAGACTTTCAAATATGCGGGCAGCCTTAATACTTGATGCTTCGCCATCGGGTTGATATTCAGGTGACAATTCCAAAGGATGAATCTTCAAAAATTCCGGCTTGCTGCTAAAACCAATGGCATTCAAGGCCGCCTGATTTCCATCAACAAAGCATTGTTCACGAATAATCCAGGCCGGGTCCGGCATTTGTTCAAACAGCTCCCGAAACCGGCTTTCACTTTCGTGCAAAGCCGATTTGGCTTGATACAACGCTTGATATTGCCGTTTTCCTTGTTGCAGCCAAAGCAAACTTCCGCTAATGCACAGCACCAGAATTCCGGCGGCTACCAAAGAAATGGTTAAAATTATCTGCTGACGCCCTGAGGCGTATGCCTCATCAGAGTCCATAATCGCGATCACAATCCAGGCAGGCATACCGGCAACTTTTTGCGGCACCCCTACCGCTGGCTGTTGGCGATAATTTACTCCCTCCAGCAAGCCGGTTTTACCCAGTAACGCCTGTACCCCGACAATATCAGTCCGGGACATTGGAAAGCTCAGCTTTAAAGCGGCTTGCGGCTCCTTGCGCAAATTACATAAATACAATAACCGGTCGCCGTCACGACGCAGCAGTAACATCTCTCCACTGTTAGTCGGGCGATGCCAGGACTGCAACATCGGGTAAAAACTTTGGCGCAAATCAACGGTTAATAACACCACGGCAATCAGTTCGGATTTGTGATCAAATAATGGAACTATCACATTCACATGGGGAAACCCATAACTCGCATCATAGTGAATATCGCTGAACACCGGCTGATGTTGTTGAATGGCTTTCTGCATATAAAGTTTGTCATTGCCATCCACACTGCCTTTGATGCCTTCTAAACTGAATACGATTTGGCCGTTTGGGCTAACTAACATCACATCATGATAGTCATAACGCTCATGGATACTGCGAAAGCGAGTCAGTATTTGTTCGTTTAAGACTGGATTTGGTCGCGCTAACCACTGTTTGATTGCCTGAATCAAAAACGGGCTGTCCATTATCACCCCGCCGTCGCCCAGCCTTTCTTTGCCCCAAACTTCAAGCTGCCGAGCTTTCAATGTGCTGATGGCACTCAATTCTTCTTCAACTTTTTTCCGCAAATCCAGCATTTGCGCCTGGTAAAAGCTCAATGAAGCCCCGCTGATAACTATCAACACCAATAGAATTAGCAGGCTGCCAAGAATTTTTTTAGATAACAATTTGAAATTACGCTTGGTTGTCATGAACTTGCTCAGTAGTCTCAAAGTTAATTTGATAAATCGCCGCTGTTTGTTTCAGAATCGCAACTGCCGGCTCGAAATCAAATGTTTCAATGGAGGTATAAAACTCCTGATAAGTTTCCAGCATCGCCGCTTTCAGGGCAGACTGGTTGGCATTTACCAGATCAACCGCCTCACTGTTACCTTCTTCAAGCAGACTGGCAAGCTGGCGGCTGACTTTTGCCAACGCATCAAGGTCAATCTGCGCCGCAGTTTCAGGCTCAATTGTTTCCGGTTGCGCTAATATCGGTTCAATCTGCGCAATCAGGCTGTGCAGGTTGGTTGCCAAGGTTTGCAACAAGGGTTGCAGTTCGGTTGCGATTGGAACTTGCTGAGCATGTATTGCCGCTTCAACAGCCCCAGCGTTCTGTTGCAACAGTTCCGCGCCAATATTGCCAGCCAGACCTTTTAAAGTGTGGGCCAGGCGTTCAGCCAATTCCAGCTGATTAGAACTCAGAGCGAGATTGAGTTGTTCAGGAATGGTTTTTTGATTGGCAACAAATTTGCGCAACAGCGACAAGTACATCGCCGGTTTACCCAGTGCCCGTCGTAATCCTGCCGTGGTATCCAGCCCCTGGATATTAACAAGCATTTTTAAGCGGGCTTCATCAGCCGGATAACTGGCTTGAGCAACGGTGACTTGGGTTTGATTATTTTCTGTCAGGCGCGGTTTGACCCAGCGCAACAGCGTATCCCACAACTCATCCGGTTCAATTGGTTTTCCCAGATGGTCATTCATTCCGGCTGCCAGACAGGCTTCCCGGTCAGACTGCATGGCGTTGGCGGTCATGGCAACGATAGGCAGGTCTGCAAGTTCCTCGAACTCACGGATAGCACGGGTTGCGGCGATACCATCCATCACCGGCATTTGCATATCCATCAGCACAATGTCGTATTGCTTTTTCTCAACCATTTGCAGAGCCACGAAACCGTCTCCTGCCACATCTATCGATAAGCCCGCTTCCTTGAGCAATTCCACAGCCACTTCCTGATTCAGTTCGTTATCTTCAACCAGCAACACCCGGGCGCCACGAATCGGTTTCAAGTGTTCAAAAACCGATAACGGCAGAACAGGAACGGGCGCTTTTGGGCTGTCGTTGCCGGTGAGCAGCCTGTTCAGGGCATCAAACAGCAGTGAGCTGTTTACCGGTTTGACCAATACCTCTTCTATACCGGCAATTTTGGCCTCAGCCATAATATCGTCCCGACTAAAAGCAGTAACCATGATCAGGTGCGGCGGCGGGTTTAATTTGAGAGTCTTTATTTGTCGTGCCGCCTCCAGACCGTTCATGCCCGGCATTTGCCAGTCTAGCAACACCAATTCATAAGGCTGATTTTGTCCGGCGGCCTGTTTTAATTTTGCCAGGGCAACCAAGCCTATGGCGGCGCTGTCAGTCTGAAAACTCATTTTCTCAAGCAGCTTGCAAAGGGCCTCGCGGGTATCGTTATTATCCTCTACCACCAGCACTTTACGGCCAGATAAGTCCGGTTTCAGCAACAGTTGCGGTTTCTGTTTATCACTTTTACCGAGGCGGGCGGTAAACCAAAAAGTAGCTCCTTTGCCATACTCACTAACGACCCCGACTTCACCGCCCATTAGCTCAGCCAGTTTTTTTGAAATCGCCAGTCCCAAACCGGTGCCGCCATATTTTCGGGCAGTTGAGCTGTCAGCCTGCTGGAAACTTTGAAACAGCAAGCCTTGTTGTTCTTCGCTCAAACCGATGCCGGTATCGCGTACCGCCAGATACAGCAACAGATTGTCACCGCAGTCTTGTTTAATTTTTACCTCAATCGCCACTTTTCCACGCTCGGTAAACTTGATGGCATTGGTAGCGTAATTAATTAAAATCTGCCCTATCCGCATCGAGTCGCCAATCAGATAATCAGGAACCGCCGAATCAATTTCAGCTATCAGCTCCAACGATTTCGCTGACGCTTTTTCCAGCATCAGGGTGATAACATTCTCTACCGCTTTTTCAACATCAAATTCGGTACTTTCAACAGTCAGTTTTCCGGCTTCAATTTTAGAAAAATCCAGAATGTCATTAATAATCCCCAGCAAATGATGGCTGGAAAGCTGGATTTTTTTCATGAAATTCTGTTGCCTACCATTTAAATCACTATTCATCAGCAGATGCGACATGCCAATGATGGCATTCATCGGTGTTCTGATTTCATGACTCATGTTGGCCAGAAAATCGCTCTTGAACTGACTGGCGGTGAGCGCGGCTTCTTTGGCCTGATAGAGTTCGTTTTCCAGCAGTTTGCGTTCAGTAATATCCAGCACCATGCCGATAAAAAACTCAATTTCACCTTGATTATCGCGCAGCACTTTTACCGCAATATGGACATAAAGAGTTTCGCCGCTTTTGTGCAGCCAGCGTTTGTCTATCTGATAACCATCAATAAGTTTCTGCTTAACCTGCTCAAAATAGAGCGGAGTAATCCCTTGATCTTCAGGATGGGTGAAAAACCGCCAGTGTTTGGCGGTGGATAAGAGATCTTCTCTGCTGTAGCCTAAAATGTCGCATAGGCGCTGGTTTACATTAATAAAGTTTTGTTTGGCATCAGAAGTAAACATTCCGACAAAAGGCTGCTCAAAATAGTAAAGCAATTCAGTGTTGGTTTTTATCAGCTCTTTATTCAGGCTGTTGGCTAAACGCCAGGCTTTGGCGCGACTGGTCGCCAGCAGCCACAGAATAATTCCCAGCATCAAACTGCCGCCACTGCCCAACCAGGCGATAAAATAAGCACGTTCCAGATTCAACTGCTGTTCAAATTTGGGATTTGAGTGAAGCCTGACAATCCAGCTATGGCCGGCAAAAGAAATGGTTTTAACAGTATTAAATAGCCCCGCTATATTTGGGTTATGAACATGGGAGCTGAACAGTTTAGTGGCATCAGAAACAGGCAACGCATCATAAATGCCAAGCTCCATCTCTGCTTGCTTAAAATCACCCAAAATGCCGTTGATAAAATCATTCACCCGAAAAGGTGCATAAACCCAACCTAGCAGATTGGCACGACGCTGCTCCACGGTATTAATGTCCTGATTTTTACGGTACAGCGGCAAAAACATTAAAAAACCGGCCTGTACGTCTTTATTGGTTTCCTGCACCAGTTTAACCTTGCCGGACAAGGTTATCTCATTCAAGTCGGCTGCTCTACTCATGGCTTCACGGCGGACAGATTCGGTGTACATGTCATAACCAAATGCCCGCAAATTGCGTTTTTCAAACGGCTCCAGATAAATAATTGTTGTATAAAAAACGGCTCTTGCTCCTTCAGGGCGAATTTCATAGTCGGGAAAGCCTTCCTTTTGAATGGCGGCAATGTGTTTGGCTTTGTCGGCAGCCGGCACCACCACAGAAAAACCCAAACCTTGAATCCCCGGATAAAGCTCCTGGATATTCAACGTGTTCACAAAAGCTTTAAAATCAGAGCGGGTGACTTTATCGGAAGCAAGAAATAATCCTCTGCCGCTGTGTAATAACTGCGCGTAAACTTTCAGGCGGGCCTGAATTTGGTTTTGTATTTCGTGCGCCTGAAAATCAAACTGTTTTTGTAAGTTAGTCTTGGCTTCCTGAACGGCTATGTTCCAGCCGATATAAGTACTGACAAGTCCCGCCAGTACAATTATCATGACCAAAACTTTAGTTTTCAAACCGGCAATGCTGGTTTTTCTGTTTTTATTATTAGGTTTAATCATGTAAAAAATACTTCAACATTTTTTAGTTTCAGTTTAACTGTTTCTTACCCAATCGGGTTTAGCGGCTTGAGGTAAACTGCTGCAAAATAGCAAAAGCGGCATCGAAATCAAAATTTTCAATTGCGGTATAAAAAGACGGATAACTTTCCAGCAACGCCGCTTTCAGCAAGGCCTGGTTGTCATTCACCAGATAAATCGCTTCACTATTATTTTCTTCAAGCAGTTCGGCGAGTTGGCGGCAGAGTTTTTCCAGAGCATCACGGTCAATCTGCACCGGCGTTGCAGGCGGCGCGATGGCTTCAGATTGCGGCAGGCTTTGTTCAATTTGCGCAATCAGGTTTTGCAAGCGATTGCTCAAGTTTTTCAATAACGGTTGCAGCTGAATTTCAACTGGAATTTGGCTGTTGTGTATTGCCGCTTCAACCGCTGCGGCATCCTGTTGCAACAATTCCGCACCGATATTGCCGGCCAACCCTTTCAGGGTATGCGCCAAACGTTCAGCCAGTTGTAAATCTTTTGCCGCCAGAGCCCTTTCAAGCTGTGCCGGAATCTGTTTTTGGTTATCAGCAAACTTGCGGAGCATTGACTGGTAAACTGTCTGTTTACCCAGTGCCCGTCTTAATCCTGCGACCGTATCAAGCCCTGCAATCTCAAGATTGGCATCGCTGTCTGTGCCAATTTCAGCGACTGAAACCGCTTTGGGCAGCGGCGGATTGCTGTCTGCTGAACGCGGTTTAACCCAGCGCAACAGTTTGCTCCATAACTCTTCCGGTTCAATCGGCTTGCCCAAGTGATCATTCATGCCCGCTGCCAGACAGGCTTCCCGGTCGGACTGCATGGCGTTGGCGGTCATCGCCACAACAGGAAGAGCGGCAAAACCCGGCAAGCAGCGAATAGCCTTGGTCGCAGAGATACCATCCATCACCGGCATTTGCATATCCATCAGCACAATGTCGTAGGCCGTTTCCTGAACCATCCGCACTGCAATCTCACCGTTATCAGCCACTTCTACCGATAACCCGGCTTCGTTAAGCAACTCTACCGCCACTTCCTGATTCAGCTCGTTATCTTCAACTAACAACACCTTGGCGCCGCGAATAGTCTGAAGACGTTCAAACACCGGCGTTGAAGCGGCAGAAACGATGTATTTCTGTCTCTTTTTCCCGCTGAGAAAATGAATGGCAGTCTCAAACAGCACTGATGGCGTTACCGGCTTAATCAGAATATCCTCAATACCGGCATCATTGGCCTCAACGATTAGCTCTTCGTCGCTACAGGAAGTGACCATCACCAGATGCGGCGGCTTTTCCAAACCCAGAGCCACTATCTGCCGCGCCGTTTCAACACCGTTCATCACCGGCATTTGCCAGTCCATAAACACCAGTTCATAAGGTTGATTCTGACTGGCCGCCTGTTTGATTTCGGCAATTGCCGCAGCACCCGTGGCCACGGCCTGAGCTTGAAAGTTCATGTTTTCAAGCAGTTTGCAGAAAATCTCGCGGGTAAAGTCATAGTCATCGACTACCAGAATTTTATGCGTGTTCAAATCCGGTTGCGGTAAAAAATGCTTTTTCTTTTTCGGGCTTTTACCCAGGCGGGCGGTAAACCAAAAAGTGGAGCCTTTGCCATATTCGCTGATCAGGCCGACTTCGCCGTTCATCAGTTCCGCCAGTTTTTTGGAAATTGCCAGGCCCAGACCGGTCCCGCCATATTTGTGGGTGGTTGAGTTATCGGCTTGCTGAAAACTTTGAAACAACAAAGCCTGTTGCGCTTCGGTTATGCCTATGCCGGTATCGTGTACCGCAAAATACAGCAGCAGGTCCTGCTCCCGGTGTTCTTCTAGTTGCATCTCTATCACAATATGACCGTGTTCGGTGAACTTGACGGCGTTATTGGCGTAGTTAATTAAAATCTGCCCCAGGTGCATCGGGTC
>CAIQWF010000091.1 GCA_903875455.1 uncultured Pseudomonadota bacterium | reverse complement strand
TCCTCAACAGTCAGAGGCTGGCGTGAACACACCAGTCAATATAGAAGTGGATATTGTTTCTACGGATGATCCAGAACGAAGCTGGTAATGTCCAAAAATTTCTTATGGCCCAAAAATGAAGGAATCGTTGTCGTACCCCTTTATTCTCCTTATTGGAGGAGAAAGGCTGTTTAATGATTTCCTGGCGCAATACAACGCATTCCAATCAGCGCGAAAATGGCAAATTATACGAATCCATTGAACCGATTTTTTTGGAAACTTTATTTCGACAATTGAATGCTAAAATTTTACTGCCTGAATCACAAACCGAAAAAGCACGCGCTTTAATTTGGCAAATGCTAGTTATTCAAAAATGACTTTTTCCCAATCAAACAGCACAACATTGCGCTGATTTTTATCAAACTCGATACCAATTAAAAAAAACAGCTTTATTCTTCGACTAATTGCGCAATTAATGCGGTTTTGTCAACGTAATAATAGTTTTCGGTAATTAGTTCCGAAAAGGTTTGAATACCAATGGGGAGTTTTTTCATCGTTTAGTGACATTAGTTTTGAATTGATGCTGGCTCTCTTCGTTTTTGGCGATGATTTCTAATAATTCTAAAACGTCCATTTTATCTTTTTGTAATTTTTGGACCAATGTAAGGTATATACAACAACTCATTAGCGCGAACAGGCCAAGAAAAATGAATCCGTATTTGAGGTGTTTTCACTTTACCATGCCAAGGACAAAATAATTTTTCGGTTTTATTGTTTGGATGGTTAAATGTCAGTTCGTTTTTGAAGTCAATTTTCTCCGAACTAGATGAATCACTAAACCAAGCTTTATCACCTGTGAAATGTTCTTGATAAAGATGATGACCTTCGCTTGTCATTTGTCCTTGTTCATCAAAGCAAGTTTTAAATTTGTCTAATGTTACAAGTAATTCGACAATGCGTTTTGCAGCTCCATCAACAAAAGGATGTGAATATAAGGTGCTAAAACTGTCTTCGGAAAACGTTAAATTTGGACATCGAGTTGGCATTTCTTGTGCTAATTGCTGCCAAGATTTTATTACAGGGGAGGCTGTTTGTAAGGATGTTTCAAGAGTTGCAATGTCCCAATGGTTAATAACCTCGATATGATTAATTGTTTCACTATTTCGATGCCAAATGACAGAAAGAGAATTAATCAACCAACTTGAAGGATTAAAACTGAAAGCCTGATAATTATTGCCACTAAAACACTGATAAGCTATTTCACCTAACGCATTATCTGTCACAACTTGATTTTGGCATTCTAAATACTCATCCGCATCATGTTGACGGCTATCATCCCAAAAAGGACCTTCTTTTGTTAGCCATGTCAAAACATCCCTTTGCTTATTCCTATCAAGTTGCTGGACTGCCTGTTGTAAATTCAAATCGTGGGTTACTTGGCTTTGTCTAAAATTGCGATAACAATGCAATTCTCGTCCGAATTGTTTCATTTTCTTTCGGGCAAGCATGATTGCATCTATAGCAATCTGAAATTCTTGAATATTGCAAAATTGCCCGTGTAAAGATAATTCATTGAGTAAAACTTCCATTAGTCCCATCCTGCAAAGTAGTTCATATCTTTGTCGAACTGGTCAAAAAATCCATCCGGCCAACAATCAAGGTCGCCATGAATATTAATTTGTGGGCTAACAACTTGGGCAGCATCAACAGAACGCGCTCTGAAAAAATGTAAGGCCACTTGTTCAGGTGAAATTCCGCCGGCTTTCACAAAACGACGAATACCATTAAGGATATGGTCGCTGTGAGTTTCGAGAATAACTTGCACACCAGCACTGGCTACTTCTGCTAAAAATTGCCCCATTAAAGCTTGTCCTGCGGGGTGTAAATGAACTTCGGGGTTTTCAATCAGTAAAATATCTTCTTTTTGTGCAGATAACGCGGCGATAGCAATGGGTAAAACTTGGGTTAAGCCAAAGCCAACATTAACAGGACGATGAAACTCTGTTTCATTAGAGGTTTTTAATCTTAATGTCACTGCATTGACGTTTTGGACTTTTTCTACAGCCAATAAACAATTTGGAAAAAACTGCTGCATTCGTGCAGTCACTTGATGAAATAAAGTATTTCGAGTTTCTGTTTCAAGAATTAAATCATCTAAAATAGAATCATCACGTTTTGAATAAAATAAACTCATTGCATGTTCGCCCATTGATCCGACAACAGCGGCAATTTGACTATCTTCAAGCGCGTAAACTTCGCGCGGGCCTATTCGTTCAGCGGTAATATAAGTAAGACCTCGAAGACGAGAAGTTAAAGTTGAACTGTCTTTTATTGTGGGTGGCAAGGGTAAAAGGAATCGCAAAGAATCCGGCTGATCGTATGGTTTATCATCAACATTAATACAATCAACTTTCATAGACATTTCGGTGCGTTCGCCAACGAAAGTCCACAAGTAGGGACGTAAACCCAATCTTAATCGCGATTTTAATTGCGGGGAGCTTTCATCTATTATTCTAATTTCAAAGCTTTTCCCGCCATGCTGTTCGTTGACTACGTCTAATACAGTGCCTAATTTAATGGACTTTCCGTTAAGCATTAAGCGCGTGGACCATTCATGTTCACGCATAGTTTGATGTAATAACACCAAAGCTTGTAATACAGATGATTTTCCAGAAGCATTTGTTCCTGATAAAAGCGTCAGTGGAGCTAAAGGTAAATCCAATGATTCAAAACATTTAAAATATCGCAAACTTAAAGAACTAAGCATTAAACACCTCCTGAAACATGTTTTGAATCGCCTTAAAACGATAATTAACGCTGCGAGAACTATTCGTTCCTAATGTAATAGAGTCATTGAAATTTTTGTCGTTTAGTATTCCGTAAAAGCCTTTTTTGATTTCTTCAGCATGAAGTTTAACTTGTTCATTAGAATAATTTGCCAGTCCTACTGTCATTACATCCCAAAGAGCTACATTCAAAAAACCTCTCCAATTTTGTTCAGGAGTATGTTTACGAAATGCTCTATTACCAAAAAGTGAGTAATTATTCTGTAAAGTATTTTGAAAGCAATTAGAAAGATTTTCTAATTCTTTATTAGTTAATTTATTCATTTTTCTTAATGCTTCTGCTAACCATTCATCCATATCGCCTTTATAATTTTGCTCATTTTTGTCGTTATAAAGAGGCAATAAATAAAACGCACAAAAACGATTAATACACTCTCTATCACGCATAGTTTTGGGTTTTAAACTATTTCCAGTTACTTCTTTAAAAATTTCTGTTTCTGCTTCTTTCTTTAAAAATTGGGTTGCTTGACCGTTATATAAACAATTGCGCATTTGCTGTCTAGTTAAGGGTTCACCACTATTGACACGCTCAAAAATATCTAATCTTGCTCGTTCAGGAACTTTAGCATCAATCACATAAAGAATTAAATTGCAGTCTTCAATACGATTTTGCAGTTTGGGTGAAAGTTCTTTAAATAATTTTTTGTCTAATTTATCTTGTTTAGGGAGTTTTAGTCGAAAATCATTATCAATAAAACGTTTAAAAGTTGTTAATCTTTGTAAACCATCAACAACAATCATTTGTCCTTTTTCGTTTTCGCCTAAATAAAATACAGGCAAGGGAATTCGCATTAATACGGATTCAATCAGCTTGCTTTGTTTATCTTCATCCCAAACAAAGTCACGCTGAAAATCTGGATCCATAATAAATCCCCCTTTTTCAATACGGCGTACCACATCAAAAACAGTACGCGATTCATTTCTGATTAACAGCGTATCTATAGGATAATCGCCTAAAGAAGCATCTTCATCCGTGCTAAGACCCTCAATTTCTTCTTTTATGTCTTCACTACTCATTTTGTTACCATCTAGTTGGACTTTTGATTTTGTTAAATTTTACTGTTTTTGTTGTAACACTGTTAGGAACTTGACAGTTTTACAGAATTTTTAATCGTCAATCATCAAAACCACACATTAATCTGCCCCGAAAACTCATGCGGATTCAATTCCATCAACTGTGACCTGACTCGCTGCCTTAAATCTTTCGCTGGATTCAACACATAATCCTCATAATCCGAATGCCCAGGATTTAACAATAACAACTTCGACAACGCACACGCCAAGCGCGTTACCGCCTTCACATCCCGACTATCGCCCTTTAAGGTCGGACATTCGCCAAACGGAAACTCGATGTGACTCACCGTGCGCAACTGATGCAAATACTCCCCAAACACATCCGCCTTAATCCCCAAACCTTGCGCGGCACTTTCTGTGGTAAAGCGCGGAATTTTCCAACCTGGAATAATGCCATGAAAGCGGTCAATTAACGCATCATCATGGAACATCTCCGGCAAGTGCCGAATATAATCGCTTTGGCGCGGCTGGCTGTCATACAAATCAATATTCGCTAAAATAATCAAGCCGCATTCGCTGGTGATTTTGTCATTGCCAATACTGTAATGCCCCGATTCCAAATAATCCTTAAATTTGGCGTGAATATCATCCGCGCCTTTAAAATTAATGGATTGCCCTTCATCCAACACCAACAAATCATATCGCCCGATCAAGCCAATTTCTTTGGTATTTTGATTTTTAAACAGTTGCGCTTGCGTTAATGCCCCGCCGCTGTTTAGCCACACATAACGGCTTAAGTTTGAATAAATAAACGATTTACCCGTGCCTTTCGGAGCAAGCTCCATCAAATTCAGATTGTTTTGCAGCAATGGCAACAAGCGCAAAATCAGATGGTTTTGTTGCTCTTCGTTGTAAGCATCCGGTTCATAACCCATCGTGCGCAGCAAAAAATAAATCCATTCGCGAGTGGTGAATTGTTCACGGGCTTTAATCAGTTGCTGCAAACGCACTTTGCCGGATTGCATCGGATTAAATTCCACTAATTCAATCACGTTATTTTTGCCGTCTGAATTCACAAACAACCGTCCCGCGCCCCATTGTCCACCTTCTAGTAAGGATTGATTTTTTTCCAGCACCTCATCCGACACAGTCGCATTGCGTTCTTCTAAACAGGGAATCCACAACAGTTTTTTACCTTTAGCAATATCAATCCGCACTTCAAAGCGATCCAATAACACCACCGATTCACCTTGATGCAGACGGTATTTAATGCTTTCTTTTTCGGTTTTCGAGGGTAAATGTTTGCTCATAAAACCGGTAATATCGGCATAAATTTCTGCATCGGTTTTGCCGGGCTTTTGAAAGCGCGAAATCAGCCATTCTTCTACAAAGCTGGGAATGCTGCGTTTTTCGCGGATTTTCAATTGCCGCACCAGAGCTTTATCAATCACCAGTTCACTAAAACATGCGGCGATTTTTTCGTCTAATTCCTGTGCATTCATAGCTTAAAACATATCCTCAAAATTTTGGGTGTCTGCGTCTTTTTCCAGTAACGAAGCCGGAAAATGTACCGATAACAATTTCTGATTTTCTTCAAAAGCTCCGGCGCGATGATAGGAAAGTAACAACGTCAATTCGGTTAAACCTTCCTGATCCTGTTCTGAACTGAAATTTAAAATCAACTGTTGGCTTTTTTGGGCGCGTAAACTGTCAATTGCGTATTTACCCGAAAAAGGCGCGGCGAGAGTCAACACAATGCTGTCAACCGCTAAACTGGCGGTGAGGGTTAATTCCAGTTGCCATTGTTTAGAGCCAATTTTTTTGCAGTTTTGCGCGGACAAACCAACTTCAAGCGGAGTTTTCGATGGCTCAGGCGGTTTAGAGGTTAAAGTGATGAAAGGAATTAACACTTCTTCCGGGGTTAAGCCGCCGTGAGTTAATGCTGCATTAGAAGTTAAACGCAAACGTGGTTTGGGTACGGCGTAATCAGCAATTTTTACGAAGTCGTTTGGCAAATCCACTGCTGATTTGAGTTTAAAGACCCGTTCTTTAATTTCGCCTAGCGATTCACCGGAATACAGATTCTGGCTGACGGTCATGCCGTGATCGGCGGTGATAAAAAATACAATCTCACGCCCTAAACTCCTCGCATCTTTTGTCCAACGCTGGATTGAGGTTTTGAGTTGGCTGCTGATTGGCTTTAAATCTGCACAATGTTTTTCAAAATTAGAGCAATCGTGCAAGCGTTCATCAAGGCGATTTTCAAAATAGACTAATAAATTGGTTTGGTTTTCTAAATGTTCCGCGGACTCCTTCCAGCTCCGAATCACTTTTAAAGCTTGTGGCTGCGGCAAAAATGCTTGATAGGTTTCTGTTAATGCGGTTTCTTGGTCGCTAGGTAATTGCGAGGTTGGTTTTCCGGTTAAAACCGCCATTTTCCCGACTTCGGTTAAAGTCGGTAGCGGCGCAAATAATACTTCTGAATGTAAAACTAAATGTTCGTATTGGGTTAATGATTGCAGTTCGGTTAAAAACTGCGCTTGATGCAAGGCAGACAACGCGTCCACCATAATCACTACCGTGAGATAATCTGCTTGTAAAAATTCACTGATACGCTCGGAGCATTGTCGCCAATCGGCTTTAGAACGCGCAATCCGTGCGGTTTGATTGATGAGCCAGTCGCTAAAACTCCTATTAATAGTCTCGTCTAAATTTTGTTTGTACAAAAACGCTTGTCGGCAATAATCAAAATAACCACTGCTCCAGGCTAAAACATCTTCGACACTGGCGGATTGTTCTAGTAACGGATAGGTGTTTTGGGTTAATTTTTCTGCTAAGTGACAGGCTTGTTCACTGGTAAAGGTGGCGACTTTTTGTGCTAACGCTTCATTAATCAAGCTGGGGGAAAGTTCCAGTAAATGCGCTAATTCTGTCCAGATTGCCGACCAATCGACTATTAATAATTCAGTTAATGCCGTGACTGAAATTTCTTCCGCTAAAATTTTGCGCACGCAACTATTCAGTGCTAATAAAAACTTTTCTATCAAGCCTTGGGCTTGTGTTTCGGTCAGCGGCAACAGTGGCAGGGAAAATAACGGTGTCGGCAAAGTTTGCCCAGGTAAGGCGATATTCAAAGCGTAACGATTGATAAACTGTCGCAATTGAAACAAATGTTGTTGATAAGCCAGCGTGGTTAAAAAAGTGGCGATTTCATCTTGATGCAGCAATTCTGCGATAAATAATTCAGCGGTTTCTATAGTGATTTTAAAGTCAAACAGCAATCGTTCTAAAAGGCATTTTTTTAAGCTGTCGTTGCTGAGTAACGCTAAAAAAGCAGGTGGCTGTAAACTCAACGCTTGCAGAAAGGCGTAAAAGTCTTGTCCTGAAATTAAATCAACATGACACGCGCTTAATAATCGCGCTTCAAAACTTTCCAGCTCGTGATTGGGTTGGCTGTGCAATAAATTCAAAGCCACAATTGTTTGATTGGTCAGCCAATCGGGTAACGGAATGTTAAGTTTTTCAGCCAGCAATAAGCGCGGAATTAAGTGTTGAGTCGGCAAAACGCCTGTCATGCCTTCCAAATATTGAAAGCGATGGTATAACGCTTCGTTGCTTAATTTTAACCGCAGTACGTTTGCTGATTGTTGGCGCAGGTGTTGTTCTGCTTGTTTTTGAAACGTAGTAACTGACTGTTCAGTGTTTTCAACTTCTAATGCGTCTTTGTTATCAATGCCAAAATAATCCAAAATTAATTGTACTGGCATGGTTTAAGACTCGTAATAGTGTAGAAGTTGTTGTAACGCTTGTTTAATTTCTTCAACAGGTAAACCTGAGCTTTTGATTTGTTGCCGTAACTGAATCATTAGGCTTTCATAATTGCGAGCAGGTGGTTCATTAGTAACAGATGCGGTGATTAACGGTTGTTGATGATGTTTGATTAAACTTTTCAACTCGCCTTTGCATTCCCCAATTTCAGTATCGCTGCATTGTTCAATCGGTTTATTTAGTAGAGCTTGAGTGACTTTTTGCGCGTCAATTTTAGAAATATCATCGTGTTGCTCTAGCAGTTGCGCAACCGCTTTGGCTTGTGGCGTGGTGTATTCATGATTCAACCGTGATACTAATTGGGCTTTATCATCACTGTTTTGAGGGACAACTTGATGCAGGGTTTGTTTGATTTCGTGCTGTCTAAGGTCTTCTACACGCTCAAAATCATCCAGCAGATTTTTTAATAAAGCAGGTGCAAAATCGAGAATATCTGGATGGGATTTATTCTCTAAACCTAATAAAGCCAATAAAAAGTCGGTTAAATCCTGACTTGTTTTAGCCACTAACTGCAAAAATTTCACCAGTTCCTTGGTTTTATCCTGCAATTGATTGGAAAACTTAACCGAATCCGGTTTGTTTTTCACAAATTCGCGCAACTTAGCGGCACAGTCACTGCCAAATTCTTCTTGTGATTGGTCGGCTTGTTTTACGATTTTAAAATACAATGAAATGGCATACAGCAAGGCAAACTGCCTAGGGGTAAACTCAAACAAACGAATACTGAGTTTACTATCCGCCACAAAAGCATTAGCTAAATTAGCAGCAAAATCGCTGTCAACATTTCCCACCCAACGCAGTTTTTTCACCTCATGCCGAATGGCAACCGCTGTCAACATTGCCAAATTGCAAGACGGAATGCCATAGGGCGGGGCAATCAGTTTTTCCCGCAGTTCTGAAACAGCATAAGGCTTTTCGCGTTTGCGTAATAACTCCTTATGCAGCAATGTTAAAACCTCTTTCACCGCACCTTCACTTTCTGCAACGCTTTTAATATCCCATTTATCCGGTTGTCGCTGAATAAATAGCTGATTCGCCCCTAGCACGCCATCAATCAACGCTGATGCTTCGCTGGTGTCTCTATCTTCACCTAATAAATCGGTTTGGTAAGTCGGGTTCATGTCAAAATCAATAATACGCTCAACAAGTTCTCGCACTTTGCTACTGCGAGTGTATTTTTCGTCGAGTTTATCTGTTTTTGGATCAGTGGGATGTAAGACATTCATATTCATGGCACGAATCGGAATTTCTTTTTCGTATAACGCCTGAATTTGCGTTGCTAACAAACCCTTAAACTCATACCAACTTTTACATGGCAGAGCTTGTACAGTGCCTGCTTGCAGGATTTGACTTTTACCGCTGTTTAAGCCATCACGCCCGTATAACACTTGTAAAATCTGCAACAAATCTTGCCGGGTTTTATCCCATTTAGCCGTCAGTTGGCGGCGCACATCATCGGTGGCAGTTTTTTCTTTCAGCAATAATTTCACCGCCAGATAACGGCATAACAGTCCACCGAATTTAAATTCTTTGCCGTTATAACTGACCGCTTCTGAATGCACTCCGGCACTGGGTAGCCAAAAATAAATATTAGCGGCTGGCGTTTCCAAAATTCTGGCTTTGACCTGCGCCACTTCCTCAGCATCTTTGGCTAACACTAAAAACACCAGCCCACTAAGCAGCGAATTGTTTAGCTTCAACGTATTAACAATCGGTGGTGTTAAGAGTTTTACTTCGTAAGAACGCACAATTCCACACGGTGAAGGTTCTAAATCATGCACACCTAATACGGGAAACAAATCCTCTCGCATCGCTGGATAGTCATTTAATAAAGTTTGAAAACTGCGACCGGCAAAATAAGTTAATTTTTCCTCAATCAAGACTTCGACATTCACCCCTGAATCGCCTAACAGCGTCCATTGCTGGGTTAAATCATTTTTCCAAATCAGTTCAGCCGCTTTTAACCAAGCTAAATCACTGTGCAAACCTTCAGCCGCTGGGCTTGTAGGCGGTGAATCGTAAAGCGCACAGCTTAAAAACGCCTCGTTGGTTTGAAAGTCGTCTCCCAATAATTCACTCAGCAACAGCAATTTTAAAATCGCGGTTTTACTTTGTGTCTCATCCTCTGAAATTTTCGCTTTGGCTCGCTCATAACGTTCTAACTCGTGAGCTTTTTTCTCGGCTAAAGTCTGGTGGTAATAATCGACTAATTCCGGCAAACGAATTAACTCTGAACTAAACAGTGCTTGTTCATTCACCGCACGATTTAGAATCGCCTCGGCATTGTGTCTAAAAAAAGTCAACGCGGTGCGATTGGCTTGCGCTAAAGCCGATAACGCAAATAACCCCGCCGCCATCATCGGATGCAAAGGATAAATCTCGCCGCTGACTTGCGCTAATTGTTGCCCTAGATTTTTGAACAATGACAACGCGCTACAGGTTGCCACCAAGTTTTTTTGTCGTGCTTCGGCAAGTTGCTGCTGCTGTTTGCCAAACGCTGTCCAGGAACGCTGCATTCCTAATAAATGATAGCCTTCGCTTTCGGCGGCGGATAATTCGATTTTAAAATCACGAAACCGACCAAAAATAGTTTCTAAACGGTTTTTAATGTTTTCATCCGCATTAGCGGCATATAGCGGAAAAGAAAGATGGGTTAAACCCATAAACAGCGTATGTCCGCGTTTAGGGCTACAGGCTTTTTCAACAAAACTTTGCAACTCAAAAATTTCATTAATCACGTTACGATGTGGATTACTGATTAAATCTTCTAACGCCAATCCAAACTCATCCCACACCACCACAATGCCGCCAAAGCTGTGTTTTTCAGCGAGGTTTTTCCCTGCTTCAAAATAAGCGTTAATAAAATCATTGCCGCCTTCGCGTACCGGATCAAACGCCACATGACAGACTTCTTTATGCCAGCGTTTAAATAACGCTAAGGCTTGGGTTTGATGATTTTTTAAGCCATCCAGCATTTCGTCAGTGGTTAAATAGTGTTCAGCCAATTGCCATTGTGATAAATCGGCATTGGCTAAAGCGGGGGATTTTTGGCTAAGGTATTCAAAATGTTTGACGCACACTGCGTATTCAGTATCGGGCAGAATTTCCAAAGGATTTAATTGCGGATGTCGCTCTATCGCATCATATAGGCCTTCAATTAATTTTGCCCCCAATGAGGTTGTGCCTGATCCATACAACGACACTAATAAATAAGGTTTAGCATCCGCATCATCAGCAGGTAAAAAAGTGTTTTCTAATTGCTTTGCTAACTCTGCTTCGCCAAAGTTACGCAAACGTTGAAACAAATGCGCAAATTCACTATCGCCACAGCCGTCGCGTAACAGTTGCGCCATCACTACCGCCAGATGACTTTTCCCCGAACCATAACTGCCGCGAATATTTATCGCCCGTTGTTCTTGCGCGGCTTCCGGTAAAACCGCTTGTTGTAAATGCTTTAACACCGCAACGCTGGCTTTAGTCGGAGCAAAAAGCTCGATGAGTTGATGATTGCTTAAACTGCTGTCAACGACAATCGCAGCGGGGGTTTTGCTGGGGTTGAGTTGAATAAGTTCGTGTAATTGCGTCATGTTAAATCCTTGTCAAACCAGTGACGTTTTGCTGGAAACCCACAACGTAGCGGCGGTGGATGTTAAAGGCTGCGGGTTAAAATAATGTTGGTTGATGCTGGCAAAGTCGTGACCTTCGCTGAAAATGACGATGACATTATGACCGCCGTGCGCGGTGCTTAAGGTTGACCAGAACGCCTGTTTTTCTAATAAATCCCAAGTTTGCAGCCAATAATGCGGTTGTTGAATGATTAAGCCTGAGTGCGGGGTTTGAAAAACGGCCTGGATAAAGTCTCTGCGATAACACGGTGCGGCGGGAGCGTTATGGTTTTCGGGATTGTTGCCGTTCCAAAAGTCATAAGCGGGTAGTAATTTTTTTAATTGTTCGCCGAGTTTGTCCAAAATTAAAAAATCTTTGCTGGAAAAAGCCAGATTTTGATAACGCACGGCGGGGGCGTGATAGTGCGCGAGCAGGTTTTTTAGCTCGGATTCGAGTGCGTTTAAGTGATGAGTTTCAGTCATCATAATGTCCGCCAATCGCAAAAATAAAAACGGACTGTTCATCAAAGCGATAAATCAATCTGTCTTTGTCGGACAACCGCCGCGACCATAAACCACTGAGATTATGTTTTAAAGGCTCAGGTTTGCCTAAACCAAAGCGTGGATCATTTCTGAGCATCTCTTTTAAAATTTGGCATAACCGTTCATGTTGTTTTTTGTCTTTTTGCCGTAATGCTTCGTAAACTTCCCAGGTTTTGCCTTCAAATACCAACAATCTCATTTAATTCCTCTTTGGTAGGCCGATAGCCGATTTTTTGTTGGAAAGTTTGCTCGGACAAAGCGATTTGCTGCATTAAGTCTTGGTTTTGCAAAATGTAAGTGGTTTCGTCAATATCGTCTTCAACAATAATGAGCACTTCCACTTTTTTGCCTTTTAAAAAAGGTAACGGTTGGCTTAAATTAAGTTGTTGTGGATTTTCAAGTGTCAGTATTTCTTTATAGGCATACATGATTTGTTCTCTTAGGTTGTTTTTGCCGATGAAATCAATGATTTTACAGCCAAGTATCCTCACCGCTTTGCAGTAACAGCAGCACGGTTTCGCGTGGGTTGCAGTGTTCGGTGAAAGACAGTGAGTCTAAATTGACGGCTTTGGTGTAGCTGAAATAGTTTTTCCAGTTATTGCTTTGTTCCATGCGGGTGAGGTGTTTGCGCAGTTCTTCCGGTGAAGTGCATAAGAAGTGGGCGAGTCCGGCTTGGGTGATTTCTGAAAAATTCAGCTCGCTACGCATTCTGTAAGTGTGAAGGCGTAGCAGGGCGAGGGCGTGAACAATGATGGGGTCGGTGAGTTTAGGCGAGCCTAGGCGGATGTTGATTTGTTTGTCTTCGTCTGTGCGGGTTTCGATAAGTCCTAAATCGGCTAACGGGCGGTCGTTTTCAAACATACGCCGCACACTGCTAATCAAACTTTCTAGTGTTGATTCTTTATAATTATCGCCATTATCCGTAGTTAAGTTGTTTTGAATTTTTAAAAAAAGTTGTTTTGAGCTTATCCAATCTTTTGAAAGATTATCTAATTGTAAAAAGAAATTAGGATAAGGTTCGCTAACGGATGAAAAACAAGTTGCTAAATGAAAAGCCCACCATGTAGAAGATTTATCTAAATTAGCATCATTACTTAAAATAGAAAATCCAAAATCTGTTAATTCAACTTCTCTTGCTGTACGTCCATTTTTTATAAGTTGTGCTGCTAATAACCAGCTTTTTATTGTTTTTAGTCTATTATCACCGGCAATAAACTCAAGCCTAGCACGGCGCATATTAGGACTAGAGAAAATTTCTCTATCTGTTTTTATGGTTTTAATTCCTTTTTGTATCCACCAGTGCGAAACAGGTTCGCCTTGATTATTCATAAGTGCCATGCGTTTCTCTCTATTATTATTTTTTGATTCTAGCAATTGTAAAAAATCAGCATGAATATTTTTATCAAAATATTTATTAAGAATACTATCGTAAATATCGGTTAGTAAAACTTTATCGAAAAATAATTCTTGATAAATTTCTTCTAAAAATCCGCCAGAAATATTTTTTTCAATCAATTCAGATTTATATAAATCACCGGAAGTTGTTCTTTTTAAATCGTGGCTTTTTGTTATTTCCCAAATTCCATCATTTTCAAGTCGTCCAAACGCATAATGAAAGTTTTGATAGTTTTCGTTAGGAAGTAATTTTGTAAAAATAATCTTAAGTTCTGTTTCTATCGTTTTAAATAGAATTAATCGTGGCTTTTCTAAATGACATTCTTTCAGCGCGTAAAGCAATAATGCAGGTTTATATAAATTATCTTTTCTTACATTAATAGTATTGAATAATTTAGTAACATCCATTTTATTTAAAGCAAATTAAGCAACCTTCATTATCATCGTCATCTGAATCATCGTTTAATAATACATCCATTAAATTATTCGCTTTTTTCTGTTTGCTTTTACTTAGTTCAAATTGTGCTTTTATTTCGTCTTTACGCAAAACCATATCTTCTAAATATTCGCCTTCTATCCATGAGTGATTACGACCTAAATTTTTATGATAGGCTTCAAATTCTTTTGCTTTTTCAAATAAATCAGGATGTCTTTCAGATAAACCAATCCATTCTATTCTGCGTTGATAAAAGCAAAAATAACAACCGGAACGACTGCGCCATTCATAATATTTTGGTAAACCTAATCCAGATTCATCCAAAATATTTTTAACATCGTCAATATTTAAACCATCTTCTTTAAATGGATAGCGAGCTGTTATATTGGGTTTTGTTGAAACGTAACCTGTTCTATATGGTTCATCGGCACGAATAGCCACATAACTAATTACTGACTCAGTCCCGACAAACTCTTCAAACGGTTTAAGTTTTAAATTAATCGTACACCAGCGAGAACGTGCAGTTGGCAAAAAATTACTATTTAATTTCAAATAATAATCAAAATCCCGTCCCGCATTAATCCGGGTGATTTTTTTTCCTAAATAATCCTCCATTAAATCCACAAACGCCAACGTTTCCGGCAACTCCGCACCGGTATCCGCAAAAAAATACTCCATTTCCGGCACTCTATCGCGCATATAAATCGCCAACGCCGCACTATCCTTGCCGCCTGAAATCCCTAATAAATGCCGTACTGGTTTTTGCTCACTCATAGTCAAATCAATTACCTTTTTTCAGCTTTTCTATATCAGACTTACTTAAACCAGTAACCTGTATTATTGTCTCTATTGATAAATTTATAGCAAGTAATTGTTTGGCGATTGCTAATGCTTTTTTCCTTTCCCCCTTTTTCTCGCCTTTCTTTTCACCCATCAAAAAACTCGGCAATTTTTCAATTTCTATTTCTAACATTTCAAACTCCTGCTGTATATCAAGATCAAGGTGACGATTACTCGCCAAAATTTCTAACATCCGAATGTACTCGCGCAAACTCTTTTTATCATCTTGCGTCAATTCCATTAACCGGCTGATGATTTCATGAACTACTTCTTTGCTGTTGCTTCCTTTAAAATCGCACAAAACCGCCAACACCAGGGCATCGGGCGTATTTTGTGCCATAAAAAACTGATAATCCAGATTGTGCATATCAATCACCGGATAACGATACTGCAATTGCGCCGTTTCAATGCTATTGCACATGGTTAAAGCGTCTTTGCCAATATACAACAAATATTGGTAAACATCGTCATCAGGATAATTTAAGCGAATGTCGGTTAAATAGCGCAGCATTCGATCCGGCATGTTCTTCTGATTCTGGTTTTGAATCTCCAAATGCAGAATAAAAGCCTTGCCATCATTATCAACCACTTTTGCCACTAAATCCGCTTGCCGGTTTTCAATGCGCTGCTGCTCGGTTTCAATTAATTCCACCGATGCCAATTGCAATTTAAAAATATAAGTGGCTATATCCACTAAAATGCGCTTGAAAATCTGTTTGGAAATAACGTCTTTTTGTCCCATGTTTAATTTTTATCCATCGCTTTAATAAACCGCTTCATGATTGCCAACATTAATTAAAACAATCTCCGTTTCGCTAATCTGGAGTTCCAAGCTAATTCGATAAGACAAGTTAATTGAAACCGAATGCAGATGTTGCAATTTGCCTTGTAAAGCGTGTAAGCGCAAAGACGGATGAAAAGGATTCATTTCCAATAATTGCAAGGTTTTTAAATACTGACTTTTCAACTCAGAATGACGCTTGATGAAACGCAACGCCCGGCGGTCATATTGTTCAGTAAAAACCAGCGTGTAACTCATAGCCTGTTTTCCAAACGGGCTAAATGCTCTGTTGCAGATTCTTTTACATAACGTCCGGCGGCTATATCAGCATCCGATTCAGCCAATGCCGCCGTCAATTCACATTCACGCAAATATTGATAATGCGCGACTTCCATTACCACAAACCGCTGCTTGCCGCGAACCGAAATTGTGGCTTCCGGTTGCTGTAATAAAGCGGTTTCAATGGCTGAAATACCTTTGATTTTTAATTCATTCGCACTAATGTCAGTCATGAGTTTTTCCACAGAGTAAAGCATACGCTCAATCATACGCTGAATCGTGCTTTAATACTACGAAGCTCGTTCTAAAAGTCTGTCAGTAATTGTGCTGCAATCGCTAGGCGCAGTTTTTTATCACATTTTTGTAAATGCAGGGCAATCGTTTGTTGTGCTTCGGCTTTTAATGCGGCATCAATATAAGCCACTTGCTCTACATCATGATGTTCCGCATTCACTAATCGCAACAGTGAAACTTGGGTGCCACTGCTTGGATCAACTTTTAGTTGATGGGCATGTAAAGTCAACAATTGTTTCAAGCGTTCGGTAAAAAGACTTAATTGATATTCGGCCTGGGTTTGATTTTCTGTTTTCCATTTAGCCGGCGGTACTTTGCCTAATAACGCCGCTATTGATTCCAGCCATGCCGTGTCGTCATCCTGTTTATTTTGCAAGCGAATGATAAAGGCTTTTAAGCCCTGTTTATCATGACTGTATTTTTCCAACCCTTGATAACGTTGTTTGATTATCTCGCGCAATTCGTGCAAGGCTAAATCTGGCTCTAACTCCAAAGCCTGCGCTAATTGCTGTTGAAACGTGTTTAACAACTCAGGATAGGCTTGTTGTAAGAGCTTAAGATGCTTTACCAGGGTATTTAAAAAATCTTCAGGATGCTGGCTTTGCGCTAATTGTTGTTCGGTAAACGGCGCGTAGCCACAAGCCGCTGGCAAATCTGCAAATAACAATTGAATCGGACTTTGGTTTTTTAAAAACGCCTCCCGCACGGCCAGTGTTTCTTGATCCAATGCTTTGGTTTGGCGCGTGTAATCGGGCAAAGTTTTAATAAATTTAGCCAACGGTTTGATAATATCTACTAACGTGGTTTTCTCAGTCGGGATTTTGCCAATCAATTCTTTTAGATACTGATTAAACAATTCGGTTTGAATGCCAGTCGCGGCAAATGATTCAAAAATGAACAATTCCGGGCGTTTCAACAAAATTTCAAACTGTTCCACGCTCAGTTGTGGGCAAAAAACTTTTTCTTCATACAAAGCCAAGCGGCGTTGATTGACCAGGTAATAGGTAATAAACAGCAACGGCAAGATGCCTTCTTTCATCCCAAATGGCGGTTTTTTCAGATAATCGTAGAGTTGCAACAAAGTCTGTTGACCTTTTTCCGGTTGCACAAACTTATCTATGCCTTGCCAAACTTTATGTAATTGGTAGTCCGTTTTTAACGGCGGGTAAAATGACAACATACCGTTTTCGCGGCGATGAATACCGGTTTCTTTTAAGAATGCCCGATAAATGGATTTTTCCGGCGGAAACTTATCTTTCTCAAAGCCTAAATCTTCAACATGAGCATGACTGAGCATTAAAGCGACTAACTTTTTTATTGCGCCATTCGCTTGCGCTGACGGTTTGTCGCGGTTAATCAGTTCGTTTTTGATAATCGCCGTTTCGCAATAAACCTGTTCCAAAATTTTGGAAAGCCGTTGCTGTAAATCGCGGCGGCTGGTGAGGCTGATTTGTTGGCCTTGATAATGCCAATGGTCTTGTTCAGGATGTTCTAAAACTGCACTTAATAGCTGTTCTTCCTGCTGATGATTATGATTCAGGCGGTCTTTTAATTCGCGCTGCGCAACCGGATCAGATTGCAAAACCTGAGCTTCTGCTTGAATGCGCTCTAAAGCCAGACTTTCAAATAGCACCGCTTTTAATTGGGAGGTATTTTGATGCAACACATAAATCCATAACGGTTGCGGGTTTTCTGCTTGCCAGGCATAAAACTGCGCTTTGTCATTTTCTGTTTCTGTCAGATAAAAAATAATCTGGGCAGTGTTGCTGTCTAAAGCTAATTTTTTATAACTGCGGCTGTCAGTAAAAACCGGTTGAAAATAGCGCAAGGTGGCATATTGAATGGAGTATTTTCGCGCCACCAGCGGCGGCAAAGTTTTGCGCTGATTTAAAATGTGCGCAATGGAATCAAAGCGCATTTGCTGCTGGGTTTCCAGCAGTGCAGTTTCTAAGTCAAAATCGCTGCCTTGCCAAATCCGGTATTCATGGTTGAATTTGCGATATTGCAACACCGCTTGTGCGGACAGTTCCGCTAAAACCTCAGTAACAGAAACATTGTCAGGCAAGCACAATTTCACTAAGTCCGGGCTGGATTTAAAGCCGCCTTGCGCACCGATGATATTGAACAAGCCAATGCTTTTTAACAGTTGTGCTTGCTGTGTGGGCGCGTCGCCTAAGCGTTCTAAGGCGGTAATCACTTCCAGCCAACGCCGATAAGTTAAATGATCCCCGGTAGCTACCGGACTGTTTTGAATAAAATAATCAAACAATTCATGCGGGAAAATCCACTCGCCCACGCGATTGAGTTTTTGCAAGCTTTGTTGAAAACCATGCGCTTCGCTGCTACCTAAATAACTAAATAAAGTCCGTTCGTTTTGGGCAATTTTTTGGCACAACACCGGCAAAATCAGCAAGGATAACGGATGCAGCGGATAACAATCCTTAAAAATCTGACTGGCACTCTCGACGTTTAAGCCACTGGGTAGCGCGTTTTGACTTGCTAAAGTTTGTGTAATTGCATCCGTTTGACTTTTAACAATATCCTGCTCATCAATGGATAAACTATGATTAAAAGCCGCCGCCACCACGCGCAACGTCTGCTCGGCGGATTCTAAAAACGAGATACTTTCAAACCGCCCTTGGATTTTTTGCCATTCATTTTTTTGTTGCTTATCTAAGCCTTTAGCATATTGCTCAAAAGCCTGGTGCATTAACACCACTAACAACAGATTGACAGGATGCCCTTCGGCGGCAAATTCGGCCAAAGCTTGCAGCAGGAAAATATCATTCGCGCCGTGATGACGGCTTTCGTATTCTAAAAACTTTCCCAATTCATCAATGACAATCAAAATCCCTTTGCCATGAGAATGCGCAAGGGCGATTTGCAATTCTTTGATTAAATCAAGCACCTGACTAACGCTATTTTCCTGCTGGCAAGCCTGCTCTAACATAGCCACAACCGGCGGATAACCGGAATAATTTGCCCAATAATCTTTCGCGCCATTGCGTAATGCCACAACTAAACGCTTAATTAACGGCTCAGGACTGCCCGTGAGTAACACATTGCAATAGCCACTTTTGCGAGTATGACGGGCGAATTTTTCTTTTAATTCTGGATTGGCTTTGGCGAGTATGGCTTGTGCCTGTTCGCGTTGCGGCTCACTTTCAACCGTATCAAATAAATGGCTTAAAAACAGAGCAAACGCGGACTTTCCTGAACCGTAAGGCCCGACTAAAGACCAGGCTCGCACCGCTTTGCTGGAATGAAAAGTATCGGCCACTTTTTCCAACACTTGCAAGGCACGGCTGGTGGGAATATAAGCTTCTAAAACTTGTTCAGAATTGGCATCACGCTCTAAATTAATGGAACGGGTGTAATAAGTGTTTACTTGGATAAGTTCACAAATCATGCTGCGTTCACCGCGTCCTTGTGGTAATAATTTTCTAAAAATATCAGTGAGTCAATTGGCGCACTTAAACGATGGAATTGATTTAACCCCGCAGTATCGGTGATTTTATATAAATGTGGATAGGCTTCAACGAGCAATTCCAGTTTGGCTAAAAATGCCGTTTCGGTTAAGCGAAATACTGCCCCGACTGCCACTGCTTGGTCTTTGCTATACATTAAATCGGCGATGGGAATTTGTGAGAGTTTTGACAAATTGAAAATTTCATTCACTGCAAACCCCACAATAGCGACCGGCAAACTAGGGCGTTCGCCGACAAACGAGCGATAAGATTTCGTTTGGCTTAGATAATGAATGAGTTTTAAGGAAACTAAAGGCGCGTCGAGTTGCTCATCCATACTGGTTGAACCGTGAATTTTAGATTGAGCATACATGCGCAACAGCAAAGGGATTTCCTGTTTTACCGTTCTTTCTGAATGTTTGCCGTCTAACTGTTCATTCACAAAATCGACTAGGGCTAACCCTGCTTCCTCACTGGTAAATTCGCTTTTATGAAAACTGTTAAAAAACCAATGCCAGGCGGTTGCTTGTTCAGAATTCGTTGCCAGCAACCAATGAATTAACCACAGCGTCGCTTCATCTTCTAAATAAGGGTCAAAACCACCGAATTCTTTCAAAAGTTTCCTGCCAAGTTCTGTGGCTTTAAAACCTCTGTTATCGTCAATCCGTTCTATCATTTGTGTCGCTGACAGCCAATAGCGAATGGCATTCACCATGTTTTTACCGACGCCTAACGTCACCGTAGCAGCATCATCGTTAAAGACTTGCGGATTTTGTTCAACTGCCTGAAAACCTTTACTCATCCAGGCATAGCGTAAGGCGAAAGTTTCATGGCGGCCAAAAGCGGCGAGTTTGGGATTAAACGGTTTAATGAGACTATCCATGTTTTTCCGATAAAAAAGATAAATGCCGTAAGATTAGCAAATCCTGTTAGTAATAGTTAAGTTTTTTGTTGTTTTAACTGCGCAACAACTGTGGCAGAAATTCGGTAGCCAATGCTATTTAATTCCGCAATCAAGGTTTCAGCATCAACAATCAAACCTTTATGTTGGGCAGCAAACAGCAACGCTGCTGTGCCAACGGGCTGTAACTGATAACGTAAGGCTTGTTTGCGTGCTAAAGCATCATCGATAATCAATAGCGTTTTGCCTGTTTTTTGGAGCGCATATTCAATGCTTGATAACTCTCCCAACCCCAAACTTTTAGAGAGTTGATGCTTGAAAACAGGATTTTCTACACAGCGTAACCAGCCTTTCTTCAGGGCTTCGGCAATTAAAACTTTGTCAGCATAAGGACTGAGCAGACATTCATCTGAAACCGCTTGGGTTATTGTGACAGAGGAAAAAAGAGCGGGTAATAAATCAAGCTGATTGATTTTGGCCAATGCAATCAAAGGCCCCGCATCTGCAATTATGATAGCCATGTATCTAGCGTTTTTAATTCGTTAGCGGTTTGACTGTCAGGGACAACAAGATCAATATCAAGCTGACTTAAATGATCAATAAACTCCGACAAACTCAGACCGCTGATTTGTGCCGCCGCCCCTAGTGATACAACCCGGTCCTTAAATAAACTAGCTGCAAGCGCGGGCCGTAACTGTTGCCCGGAATAATCCAGAGAGCGTTTCAGATTAAATAACAAGGCATTAGGTTCATTGCCTTTTAAAATCAGAACAGGCTCCTGTTCTGCATGTCTTAACGCTTCTGAAGGGTTACGTTTTAAATTTCTGACGTTAGTTGCATACATATTGACAAGCCCCTGACATTGAAAAAGAAGCAAGTGTAGTCCACATCAAGCAGGCACGCAAGATAAATGGATTTATGAACAAGGAGAATTTAACGTTAAACTCAAGGAAAATCTAATTCCAAGGCGGATCATCACCATTGTAAGGAGAAAAGTTTTTATCAATGGGGTACGTCATTCCGCCAACATAACCTTCATTAGATGATTTGTTTTTCCTGGGTTTTGGGTTTTCTGCGGCGGAGATAGATGGGTTTAGGTCTGTATCTTCAGCATACCATCGGGAAAAAGGCGTGATGTCAACATTGGGCGAGACATACCACTTTTTATTTACCGCATCCCACTTTGCTCCCAGTGCTTTTGCCGAGTCTTTTTCAACATAGGGTACATTAAGATAAGTTCTGGCCGCCATAAGAAAATCAGGATGAGTAGTTTGGTGTTTCGGATATTATACGTCTGACAGTTCTGTTTTTGGCCTGAATTCTGTTGTATTCACCTAAGCAAAAAATAGATGTGTTGCCAAAGTGTGAATCACAGCAGCGAGTCAGTGACGTTGTTGTATTATTTGAGAATCATGGGATCGCGGTTTTTGCAAAACTGAAGATGTTACTAACTGTGAAATGTCAGCGTATAATCTAGCGTCTGCAATTTAAAAAAGCCATTGTGACAAAATCAGAGTTAATCGAAAACATTGCCAAGAAGCAGCCACAATTAAGTATGGAACAGGTGTCAGAAGTCGTTAGGATTATGCTGATGCAAATGACAGTGGCATTGGTTAGGAATGAAAGGATTGAAGTGCGGGGTTTCGGTGCCTTTACCTTGCATCACTGGCCTGCAAAACAGGGGCGAAACCCTAAATCGGGTGAAAGCGTTAAGATTCCTGCTAAAGTCAAAATCCATTTTAAACCTGGCCTGGCGTTGCGCGAAAAAGTAAACTTATCCACAAAAACTGAGGATAAGTGAGGTGGTTTTATCTGTAACTTTTTAATTATTAAGCAGTATTCATTGATGATAAAAAATTGTACAGCGGGACTTGTATTATCAATCTGCTTTCTTAATGCTGTTTTTCTGTATTCTTTTATAGGAACGCGCAGCTTTGTAAGCAGAACCAAACGCACCACCTGCAAGTTCAGCACCTTTTCCAAATGATCCCAACGTGCTAATGGCAACGCCACCGCCGAGCGTGGAGGCAATAGCGGGGACTTGTCTTAATATAAAAACGGTTACGCCACAAACGCACAGCAGCGAAAATCCGCTGATTATATCTGGCGTTCCAGTGGGCATACTTTGCAGGGCGGCTTTGATTATTTCCAGCATCAATCCAGCGACAGCGGCTGAAAGCATATTCAGGATGATGAAATTAAAAACCTGCCCCATCCAGGCATCAAAAAATTTCCGGGTCACATCGAACATCGTCAGCAAAACAAAAATCGCACCAACGCCAATCAGAACCGCCAGTGCAATTTTTGACAGCAGCAATAAATAGCCGACATAGGCCGTGATTCCAAGTCCAAAAGCGAAAACAAAACCACCAATAATATACATGCCCAAATCAGGAAATGTCCCGGCACCCGCTTGTATCCAGTAGGCGTCTGCCGTGTCGTAAAATTGACTAACCAGTGTATCCAAAAATGTAAAACCCACACCACTGGCATTACTGCTAAGAACTAAATTGGCTAACGCATCCGGCATTTTCCACAGCCAATCTGACACAAACTGATTGTAATAACCCATTTGTGTTGCAACGGCCACAATAAACGAAATTCTTAAACCGTTTTTTACCGCATCCATGATGGGGTATTGAATCATCCCCCTTAACATTGCCCATCCCCAAAAAGTCACAAAAATTGTAACCAATGTGATAGACACAGGCTTAATTCCAATGATTACATTAGTTGCTGTTGTATTGATATATTGGACTAACGCATCATTGATATGCGTGGCTACGGCTGAAAAAACTTGAATATCGGCCATATTTCCCTCTGAAAACTTAAAATTTCAAACCGGTGCGGTTTTCATGGGCTTTCAAGCGGATTTCTTTCTCTTGCTGCTCACGGATTGATTTTTGCGCGTTTTGCAACTGTGCCATTAACGCAACCTGGTTACTTTCGTTCTGCAAAAAAACATGCTCACTCTGGATTCGCGCCTGCAAATCTTCAATATTTTTTGCACTGGGTGATGCTGCAATTTGATTCAAAAGATTCACATAGCCAGAGATTCTGTCAAAAGAGGATTTATAAGCTGTTTGAATAGCCGCTAAATTGACCGCATTTTGCTGTTGTGTCTGCTGAAAAAGCTTGCCAGTTGCACTGTTCGGGTCAATACCGGTCTGAGCGATATTCATAATCTCCACTGATTTTTGAATGTCCACAGAATTACCGATGCTTGAGGCATTGGGCAAATTTGACAGCACCTGCCGCGCTGCTGAACCAATATCGCCAATACTATGAATTCCCTTGGTAATGCCGCTCAAATTTTCATACTGCTGTTTTAACTGCTGGATTTGTTGGAGTCCATTTTCTACCTGCTTTTCCATCTGAATCAATTGATCAGCTTGAGTAGCGAGCTGTTTGCCCTCAACAATGCCTTGTTCAATCATCTGTGCAATTGCGGCAATATCAATTACAGGCATACCAGCATGAGCATTCACGGAAATCAAAGCCAAGAAAATCACGCTAAAAAGCTTGTTTCTTAATTTTTTCATCGTATCACCTATCTTTGTTTATGAAATTCTGGCAACCAAACATCAGGATTTTCACCGTATTGTTCGATTAACCGTTCAGTTAATAACGCCGTTGCCGTATTGCCCGACAACACGGCCAGCGCATCATCCATGCCTTTTAAATCCAACTCAGCTACAACTGAACTACCACCTTGCTTAATTACAAATTGCCTGCTTTTTTCTCCCAAGCCTTTGACAATCTCATATTCTTTTTCAGTCAGCTTGAAGCCTGCAACGTAGTCCTGGTAATCTGCTGCCGGGTTGGGCAAAAAAATCTTGGTTGCCGTTTGCTCAACAATGGCATGGGCGATTTTTGACTGCAAAACCTGCTTGGGCGATTGCGTAAACATCACCAAAAAGCCATCCTGTTTCCGAATCGTGACCAGTTTGTTTTGCGCCAAATCCTGAAACTCATCATCCTTTAACAGTTTCCAAAACTCATCCATAAAAATGGGAACGCGGCGGCCATCAAACAAAGCTTCTACCCGATGCAGCAAATACATGATGGTTGGCGTCCGGGTCTCTTCATTGTCCAAAAACTCGGTGACATCAAAACCAACAATCGGCAAATCCTCAAATTTCAATAAATCTTCTGGATTATCAAACAGCCAGCCGAACTGCCCACCCTCACACCATTTACTGAGCCGCGCACTGATTCCTGATTCACTGGTGGGATCAAGCATTTGAATAACTGAACCCAGCCGCCGCAACCGGAAATCATCTTGCGCCATGACCGCTTTAACCGCCTGGTCAATATCGCGCTCTTGTGAGGGTGTGATCGGGTATAACTCATGTTTAACCAGTCGCTTAACCAGTGACACCAAAAAAGTAATGTTATTAGGCGTGTTTGCCATTTGAAACGGATTAAAACCCGACGGCACACCGTTCTTAATCGCAAAATACCGCCCGCCCATTGCTCTTACGCCGATACTCGCGCCCAGGTCTTTATCAAACACCACACAGGTCATCTTGCCGTTTGGCGCGGAAAACTTTTGCAACCAAGCTAACAACGTCATTTCAAGCACGGTTTTTCCGGCACCGGACTGACCAATCACAATCGTATTGGCCAACTCCTTGTGATTCCTATCAACCTTTGCCAAAGCACGGTCGCTGGAGTCGCTTTTATGAAAACTAAAATAGTAAGGTGCCCCGGAAACTGTCTTGAACATTCCCAACGCCGCGCCCCATTGATTGCCGGTCAGGCGGCCAACAGGGAAGTTGTGTAAAGCACAAAAATCGGTAAAATTCTGGCTGGTGGTTTTTCCCGGTCGCGGTCTGTATTCAAAATTTGCCGGTAATTGCGCGAAATAAGCCGCCGACATTTCAATATCCGCTTTTCCCCATTTCATCCCTGCATCCGACATCATAGACCCGGCCAAGCCAATAAAATCATTCAGGTTTTTTGCGTTATCCGCAAAAAGAGACAAGGTTAAATGGTGCGCCCCCATCACAAAACGGTTGGACATTAAATCGTCCATTGCGTCACTTAACTCATCCACTTGCGACACCGCCACATCACCGGCATTTATCATGCGGCGTTCCTGCTGCTGCATATCAGTCAACGCGACCTGTTTAGGCACAAACACAAACGACTGGGTTAATATAAAATCGAACGGCAATCCCAGGAGCTTATCCAGCATGGTTGAACGCGAGGAAGATGGATAATCACGAATATTTAAAATACTAGTGAAAATTTCCTGGGTTGGTGTATGAATAATGCCTTGTCCAGTTTTGCCGAAACGCGGGCGTGACATCGCTAATGTGTCACTAATCTCTTCACGCGGCAAAGCCATCCTGTGCCATTCGCCATTTAGCAAAAAGCCAAAAAATTCTAAAATTTCTGAAAACTGCAAACTGTTATAGGAGTAACAACCCAACAATTTTGGCTCATATCTATCCAGGCCAGTTAAAACTGAGGTAGTTAAATCAGTCAGTTTAGCGATATTTTCAAGCTGGATTTCACGCGCTGCCGCCGCATCTTTCTTTTCAAGACGGCTAAAAAATGAATTAACTTTTGAGGTGATTGGACGATAAATAAGGGTCAGATACAACTCGTTGACACGCAGTTCCCGGGCCTGCATCCGTTTTTTGTAAATATCGTTGAAGTCATTGCAAAACGCATTTTGAAATTCCCCCTCTGGATAATCATGGGTTTTGCGCCGAACCACATGAGTCCAAAGCACAACATTATTACTGGCAATATTGCGCATCAATAAGTTGAACTGTTCGCTCCACGCATTTAGATCATCATTATCTGCCGACTCATGCGCCACACCACACAACTTGATGACCTGACCAAAATCGCCGGAATGCGTTTTAAACATCGTTTGTGTTACCAGCGACGAATAAGGGATAAAATCAGACAATAAAGCCTCTTTTGCGGCAAAATCAAGAAGGCTATTAATCATGATAAACACCCTTTCTTTTCTTTACTTTAAATGAATTGGGCGAAAAACTGTAAGCTTGCCAATATCTGACGTTTAAACATTTTCCGTTAGTGATGATCCATTTATGAATGGCATCAAATCTGCCTTGGTCTTCCGCCGAAATTGCGTAAAACAGTAAATGCAGAGGAACAATCATCAGCAAAAACAGCGGATTACCTGACAATGTAAATACAATCAGTGTTAAAAAACACTCAAAAGCCAACGCCTGATAAGGCAAACCCATTGCTGAGGCTTGCCGTGTAAGCGCAACGAATAAAACATGTGTTTTAATGGGCTGCTGGGTTTTCATTAGCCACTCGCAGCACTTGAAAGCATGTTCACAATCGCAGGGGCAGAGAAAATAATGATGATACCTGCTGCCACCTTAATTGCTGTTCCCGCTTCCATTCGTCCGGTAAACCAGGAGTATCCCAGCCACATGACAGCGATTGTTGCCACAATCTTTGCCAAATTTCCGCCCATAATCGACTGAATCTTGCTGGCTGCCGTTTCCCAAGGCGCAGCACTTGCCCATGCCATTTCAGGAATAAAAAGCGTGAAAAACAATAAAAATGGCGCAGCCGTTTTTAAAAGTTGTTTGTGTTTTGTTGTCATAGATGGGTTTCCTGTCATAAAAAAGTAAGTTGTTAAAATTCAAAAGTGACTTTTGTTATTCCGGTGGCATCAGATTTGATGGCCAACGCCGCAGAAAATTTCTCTTTTGTTTTGGGTGATATAAAACCTTCCAGTTTTTTGGTTCTGCCTGACTTCAGTAATTCTGAAACAACAGATGGTGTTATTTTTTTGCCTGCAATCGTTTTCCAAACCACAAACTGGCAGCCATCCCGCCAGCCGCTACACCCATAACCCTTGCCTGTTTCAACAACTGCTTTCTGGCAAAGCGGACAAAGCCCCAATCCTTTATCAAAAGCGGCTTGCGACGATTTGACCTCGTTAATTATTTCGTGTGAAAACTGTACAATTTCAGACATAAAAACATCTGGCGGGTAATCACCTTTTTCGATACGCTTGAGCTTTAATTCCCACTCACCCGTTAATTCGGGTGATTTGAGTTTATCGCATTGAATAAGTCCAATAAGCTGTTGGCCTGTTGTCGTGCTAATCAGACTTTTCCCTTTTGCTTCGATGTAACCGCGTTTTTTCAGTCCTTCCAAAATGCTGGCACGGGTTGCCGGAGTGCCCAAGCCGCGCTCTTTCAATGCTTCTTTGAGCGACTCTTCTTCACAAATTTTTCCCGCCGTTTCCATGATGCCTAGCAACGTTGCTTCGGTGTATGGTTTTGGTGGCGTAGTTTTGCCCTGGGAAATCCTTGGAGTTTGCGAGCCTGATTCGTTTTTGACAAACAGCGGCAAGGCTTTTTCGGCCTGTTCTTCAACCTCTTTATAAAGAGATTGCCAGCCTTGGGACTCAATCATTGTGCCAGTCGCTTTAAAACATTCACCGTTGACCGCAGCCAAAACGGTTGTCACTTGCTTAATGCAGGGCGGATAAGACGCAGCGATAAAGCGCATAACGATAGCGTCATAGACTTTTTGTTCATCACCTTTCAGTGATGATGGCAGTTTAGGAGTGGGAATAATTGCGTGATGATCAGTGACTTTTGCATCATTGAAAAAACGGCTGTCAATGTTTGGAAATGCACTGGCCTCTTTAAATTGAATGGCTAACTTTTCTAAAAGCGCTGGCATTTCGTTTGCCATGTCACTGCTGAGATAGCGACTATCTGTACGCGGATAAGTAACGTATTGGGCCTCGTAAAGTGATTGCACAAGCGCAAGAGTTTTGTCTGCTGTAAAGCCAAAACGGACGTTTAAATCCTTTTGCAAGTCAGTTAAATCATAGAGTAAGGGCGACTGAACTTTTTCACTTTTACCCGCCACATCGGTCACAATCAAAGCAGAACCTGTGATTTTTTTGAGCAAACGTTCAGCGGCTGGTTTGTCATCAAAACGGCCACCCTCATATTTAAAATCAATGCCCTTGTAAGCACTGATGACCTCGAAAAATGGCCGACTTTTAAAGTTGAGAATTTCCGCATCCCGCTGCACAACCAAGGCTAAAACAGGTGTTTGAACGCGCCCTATGGACAACGTTGACACAGCAGAAAATTTGCATGTATAAGCACGAGTGGCGTTTAAACCGACAATCCAATCCGCCTCACTCCGACATTGAGCGGCATGGTATAAATTGTCAAACTCACCGCCATTTTTTAAATGGTCAAAACCTGTTTTAATTACCTCATTTGTGAGGGAACTAATCCAGAGTCGTTTGGTTACAGCCTTGTTGTTATTGGCAGCCAGCCTGATAATGTAGCGGTAAATCAGTTCCCCTTCGCGCCCGGCATCTGTCGCACAAATAATTTCACTGGTGCTGGCAAAAAGATTTTCGATAACCGCCAGTTGTTTTTTAGCGCCCTCATCATTTTTTGCTGCCAGTTGAAATGGCGATGGAATCATGGGCAATGCGTTTAAATCCCATTTTTTCCATGCCGGATTGTACGTTTCCGGTGGAACAAGTTCGGCCAAATGACCAAAAGCCCAAGTTACCTGGTAGCCGTTGCCTTCCAAATAACCATCACATTTTTTTGTTGCGCCTAATACGTCAGCAATGGCACGGGCTACACTAGGCTTTTCGGCAAGAATAACTTTCATCAAATTTCCTTTAAAGTATTCTGAATGCTATAAAACCGAAGCCAATGTACAGCCATAAATTGGATATTAATCGCATTTTAATACACCAAAGTTGCGATTTTATCTTGACTTTTAACTGTTGAAGATAGTTCAGACTCATAAACCATAATGCCACTTTCTTCTGGCTTTTTAATCTGGCCTTGAGACTGAATAACCTGTATTTGTGAAGTTGCTGAATTCACCGCTTCAACAACGGCAGGAGTGCTTTCGTTTTTGGAATCTAAAGAAGGAACCTGAATATGGGTATTAATATCTGCTTTTGAATTAGAAATAACCCTTTTAACATAGCCATTTTTTAGCCCTTTGCTTGGGGAACCAGTATTGTATGCTGAAAGGGTTTTATAGATAGCCTCAAGACTGGATTTACTTTTGGGCAAGTATGAGGAATAACTGGTTTGTAGAATGGTTTCAGCCGCTTTTAAATTAACACAAGGATTGAACATATTCTCAACCGTCAATCCTAACCTGGGCAAGTTTTTACTATTGATTTGCCCAAGTCCCATATCTATGCTGAAACCTGCATTAATTAGGCTATTTGCGATGTGAATAGCCTCTGTTTCAGATTTTGGCTGAGGTATTTTAAATACTTTTGATTTAGGCTTAGCGTTGATACTGACGGCAAACGGGTTAAAGTCTGATTCCGTTTTGACAATTGCCGCCAGTGTTACTGGTGAAACTAAAGGTGCACATGTCTGCGCCATATCTACGAAAAACATAAAATACTTTTATATAAAAATAAAAGCACTTAGTTTATAACT
>CAIQWF010000090.1 GCA_903875455.1 uncultured Pseudomonadota bacterium | reverse complement strand
TGCTTGCCGGCACTGAAAATTTCTTCTTTGATGCTGTTTAACGGCACCAAACTGCCATTGACCGCCACCAGACAACAGACGCCGTCTGTAGTGGTGTGTGATAAAAAGGGAATTCCGGCAATAAACTTTTTGTTTTCCGGCCATTTGCCATAACCATTGGCATTATTAAGCAGATTTTTGGTGCGGGTTGGATCTAAGGCATGTTCAAAAGCCTGGGTGATTTCCTCTAGGCTGCTGTTGGGATTGTGTAGCGCCCGCGTATCTGCCGCTTCCAGTCGTCTAAAATCAATTTCTTGTTCATAAACGCTTTTGAAAGCGGGCAATTTGCCCAGCATGGTGATAAAAAAATCCAACGTGATGCGGTTGCCGTAATCAAACGGTCTGACGCTGCGCATTTCTCGATAAAAAATAGCCAGCCGCAGTGCAATATCAGCGGTTTTAATGACAAAGCCGTTGTTGTCAAAAATGGCGGTGTTTTCATGATTTTCCTGATCGTCCAATACCAGACAGGCAATGGCTTCGCGAAATTCCTGCCGCTTGTTGGCATCAGTCATTGAGCCGGGCCGGTGTTTGACGGTAGCCTGCTCTTTCCAGTCATGAAACATGTTGCGATGAATTTGCGAAAACAGATTGGTTAAATAAGTTACCCGTTTGGTTTGGTCATGCGAAACAGTCGACTCTGCCTCGTGTTGCAAGGTGGATAATAATTTCGTCCCCTGCAAAATCGCTAACGCCGTGCGCAATTTTTTCAACTGGACATGTCCTAAAATCGGAGGCGTTGCATGGTTGGTATTGTTACTCATTAATTTCAAACCTTCATCCATCGTTTCAAACACGTTTTTGTGGGCTTCATCAGTATAAAAGCCTACTATTTTAGCATCAGTTACGCAGTGCTGATACTTTGTTGGTTTAAGGTCGATTTTTTAATCCCTTAGCATTAATTAGATAGAAATGATTGGCAAATAAAGCATATTTTTCGGGTATAATTACAAAATTTTTTAATTGGAAGGTGTTGAGATATGGCAGAAATCAAAAAAGTGGTTTTGGCTTATTCAGGTGGCTTGGATACTTCTGTAATTTTAAAATGGTTACAGGATGAATACTCAGCGGAAGTAGTGACGTTTACCGCAGATTTAGGACAACGCGAAGAAGTTGAACCGGCTCGCGCCAAGGCTCAAGCCTGGGGCATCAAGGAAATTTACATTGATGATTTGCGCGAAGAGTTTGCCCGTGATTTCGTGTTCCCGATGTTCCGTGCCAATACCATTTATGAGGGTGAGTATTTATTAGGCACTTCAATTGCCCGGCCATTAATTGCCAAACGCCTGATTGAAATTGCCAACCAAACCGGCGCACAAGCGATTTCTCACGGCGCAACCGGCAAAGGCAATGACCAGGTCCGGTTTGAATTAGGCGCCTATGCGCTGCGCCCTGATATTAAAGTGATTGCACCGTGGCGGGAATGGGATTTAACCTCCCGGCAATCGCTGCTGGCTTATGCCGAAAAACATGGCATCCCAGTAGAAATGAAAAAAGGTAAAGCCTCGCCTTATTCAATGGATGCAAATTTGCTCCACATTTCTTACGAAGGCGGAATTTTGGAAGACCCTTGGGCAGAACCGGAAGAAGATATGTGGCGTTGGTCTGTTTCACCGGAAGCTGCACCGGATAAAGCCACTTATGTTGAATTGACTTACAGCAAAGGCGATATTATCGCGATTGATGATGAACCTTGCAGTCCTGCACAAGTGCTCGAAAAACTGAATCAGCTTGGCGGCGCAAATGGCGTGGGGCGTCTGGACATCGTAGAAAACCGTTATGTGGGAATGAAATCACGCGGTTGCTACGAAACGCCAGCAGGAACAATCATGCTAAAAGCACACCGTGCTATTGAATCATTGACTTTAGACCGTGAAGTGGCACATTTGAAAGATGAATTGATGCCTCGTTATGCCTCCCTTATTTATAATGGCTACTGGTGGAGTCCTGAACGCGAAATGCTGCAAACCATGATTAATGCTTCACAAGTCAATGTGAACGGCAAAGTTCGGGTTAAACTGTATAAAGGTAGCGTCAGCGTAGTTGGAAGAATGTCAAAAACCGACAGCCTGTTTGATGAGAGCATCGCCACTTTTGAAGATGACCAAGGCGCGTACAACCAAAAAGATGCAGAAGGTTTTATCAAGCTAAATGCTTTAAGAATGCGGATTGCGGCAAACAAAAAACTGAAGTGATAAAGGCTTTCCTCGTTAAACGTCACAGGTTAGGAAGAGAGAACAATGAGCAAACAACAAAAAACCAAACCGAAATTAGTCAGTCCTGATAAGGAAATAATGGTTCTGCATAACCAGTTGCTACAACAGGATTTAGAAAAGAAAAATCGACTGTTGCTCAAATTGGTATTTGCATTAATGCTGGTTGTGTTTATGCTGGGTTCTTTCTTGCTACCTGCGCATGAGATGGCGACTGAGATCAAAGAAAAACAGGTAGTTGAAGCGGTTGCAACCGCAGAGAATTTAAAAAATCCGGTTTTAACTGCGGAAATCGACAGTTTGAAAGGTCAATTGGTCGGATTGGTGAGCGGTTCAATTGAAAGCAAATTAGCGACACTGGAAAAAAGTATCAAACTTGGCAGTGTATTAGGTTCGCTGGAAACAGTGCGCAGCCTGAAAGACGATATAAAAGTATTGCGCACTTATTCTGATCCGCTGGAACAGAAGAAACAGCAGGAAGCGGCTGCCAATAAAATTCTGGTGAAAGAAGTTTCACACCTTAAAAATCTGATTTACCTGACCTTAGGTTCATGCGGTTTAATGTTTGCAGCATTGGCCGGAATTTGGTTCAAAAGCCATAAACAGCTTTTTATCTCTCGCTTACATAAGTATCTGGAAAAGAAAACCAGACCTTGAGTCCTTTTTCTCTCTGCATAAAAAAAGCCGTCCCCCCCGTAAAGCAGGACGGCTTTTTTATTTATGCTGATGAATTATTTTTTGTGTTTCAGATATTTAAACAACGCATCAATAACTTGTTCTTCTTTCAAACCTGATTTTTGTACAGGAGGCAGTGACATAATAGCTGCCATTGCTTTAGGCATCCCGCCTCTGCCTTCTTTCAAAACTTCAGCAAATTTTTTCTCATCCAATGTGCCTTCATTAATGTTTTTTACTAAGTTTGGATTAGGCGCAACATCATGGCAGGCACCACAACCACGACCAAACGCTTGGTTGTAAACTTTTTTTGCAACATCTGCACTGTCTGCTTCTTCTGCAAATACTTGACTGCTTAATGCAACCAATGCCAAACCTGTTGCTGCGATTAGTAATTTTTTCATAGTTTACCTCTTTAGTGTGTTAAAAAATAAAATTGTTTTTTTTATACGGGAAAATAGTTATTTTAAGCTTTTCAAATAATCGTACACAGCATCAATCGCTTGTTCCTGATCTAAATTGGCAGTTTTAACAGGAGCTAATTCCATGATCTGATCAATAGCTTTAGGCATACCACCTTTACCTTCTTTCACTACAGTACCAAATCTCTTTCTGTCCAACTTGCCAGCATCAATCAATTTTGCCAATTGTGGGTTTTGAGCCTGATCATGGCAAGCACCACAACCGCGACCGAGAGCACGTTCATAAACTTTTTTACCAATTTCAATGTGGTGAGACGGTGCTGCACCTGCTTCTGCCAATGCTTGACCGCTTAATGCCGCGAAGGCAAAACCTGTCGCTGCGATTAATAATTTTCTCATGTCTGCCCCCTATAGCTATTGAAAAGTGGAACGCGCTGTTTTCTGTGCACATTCAGTAAATTTTAAACTTAGAAAGGATAGAGTTTTTAGAGCAAAAATTCAACGATTTTTATAAAAAATGCCGTTTTTCTCAAGCTATCCGCAATCAGCACGATGCCCATAAATAATCACTAATCTGGTTATTTTTTCAGCTTACGGGCTGATTGAACCAGTTTAACTTATTATGCAAACTCACCACCGACCCAATAATGATTAACGCTGGCGACTTAATTTTTTCATCCAGAATTTTTGTGGGCAAACTGGTTAATGTACCGGTAATTACTCGCTGATGAACAGTAGTGCCTTGTTCTATCACGGCGGCAGGCAAATCAGGAGAACTACCATTTGCAATTAAAGCTGCGCAGATTTTTTCCAATGCCATCAACCCCATATAAATCACCAAAGTTTGATTGGGAACGGCTAATTGCTGCCAATTCAGGTTAATCGAGCCATCTTTCAAATGCCCAGTGACAAAAGTACAGGATTGGGCATGGTCACGGTGAGTTAATGGAATGCCAGCATAAGTGGCACAACCTGAAGCCGATGTAATTCCGGGGACAACCTGAAATGAAATCCCCTGCTCCAGCAAAGTTTCAATTTCCTCTCCGCCACGCCCAAAAATAAAGGGATCGCCGCCTTTTAACCGCACCACCCTCTTACCGGCTTTGGCCAGCTTTGCTAACAGATCATTAATAGATTCCTGCGGTAAACTGTGATTATCCCGCTCTTTACCAACATAGATTCTTTCGGCGTCACGACGAGTCAAATCTACAATTTCAGCAGAAACCAAACGGTCATAAACCACTACATCAGCCTGCTGCATCAATCGCAAAGCCCGAAAAGTCAATAAATCAGGATCGCCCGGCCCCGCACCAACCAAATAGACTTCACCTTTAGGCACAGAATCTGCCGATTTATTCAACAGTTGCTGCAATTTCTGTTCGGCTTGCGCCTCATTACCAGCAAACACTTGTTCCGCAACTGCGCCTTGAAACACCTGTTCCCAAAAAACTCGCCGTTGTTCGGGTTCTTTAATTTCTTGTTTCACAACCGGTCTAAATTTTTCTGCCAATTGTGCCAGTCGGCCAAAACTTGCTGGAATTACACTTTCAATTTTGGCGCGTAATAATCTCGCCAACACCGGCGCTGCACCGCCAGAAGAGACTGCGGCCACAATCGGTGTGCGGTCAATAATGGCTGGAAAAATAAAGCTGCACAACGCCGGGCAATCTACAACATTCACCGGAATGTTTTTCTCCCCGGCTGTTTTGGCAACCAAGCGATTGGTTTCTTCACTATTTGTTGCAGAAACCACCAGGCGATAATCGTGCAAATCATTGGCAGCAAATGGTTTTTCCACAAGGGTCAGATGATGGCTGCTTTGCATTGCGGCAACGGTGTCGCTCACTTTTGCCGCAATCACGGTAATTTTTGCCCCCGCTTTAAATAGCAGGCTGATTTTACGTGCAGCCACTTCGCCAGCACCGACAACTAAGCAGGGTTGTTGTTTAAGGTCTAAAAAAACAGGAAAGTAATCCATTAGCTGATATTTCTCAGGGTTGGTTGATAATGCTATTATAAAGACTCTATAGCGAGTTGAGAAAACATAAAGATACTATGACGGAATTTCATTTAGAAGTGGATGCTAGCGGCTTGCAATGCCCGCTGCCCTTGTTGCGGTTGAAAAAAGCCTTGCTGGAAATAAACAGCGGGCAAGTGGTGAAAGTAATTGCGACAGATCCTGCGGCGCATTTGGATTTCGGGGTTTATACCCATCAGACCGGCCACGAAATGTTGCAAATTTTAAAACAGCCGCCGCTACAAATTTTTTATATCAAAAAAAAGTAGAGCTAATTATGTCGTTATCGTATTTTAGAAATAAAGCTTGGTCTGAAATTTCTCGTGAAGAAAGTTTTTTTTGCCAAGCTCTATTTCAATATATCAAAGGGAGAGAAAGCGAGTTCGTTAGTTTTTTAAAAAAAGTAACTACTCTTAAATTAGATGAAAAAATGGAGTGGGAGGTTGGATATGAAGTATGCTTTTATCGAGATATGCTGCGGATAATGGATAAAACTTTTGATTCGGGAAATTACTCAAAAAAACGAACTTTTGACCTATGCCTTTTTTCTGAAGATGTGATTATTGTAATCGAAGCAAAAGTGCAACAGCCATTTAAAAAAGAACAAATTGAATACATTGAGAAAGATAAATATCTAATTCCAAAATTTTTGCAGCGAGAAGGAAGTTTAGAAGTCAAAACGATTGCTTTGGCATCAAGCACCTACTATGACAATCACAAAAATTTTGGTCATCAGGAATTACTTAAACCTTTTGATGCTAAAATCTCATGGGTTGATGTATTTTCTGGTTTTCATCAGGACAGAGTTTTTTCTCGGGCAAATGATATCTACAAAAAGTAGTTCATTGTGCGCATCACCTCTAAAATCTCCCATTACCACAAAGGCGTTCTGGCTCTGGTTCTTGCACCGTTTTTGTGGCTGCAAATGTATTTTCATGCCTTGCAAAACTGGTTGATGGAAATTCTTTACAATGAATTATTCAGGTTAAATAAAATTTCCTATAGCCAAATCACCCATTTTTTGGCGTTTGTGAGTTTTTCCGCTTTTTCACTGCTGGCTTACCACAAGCATTTAGACCAATATATCAGTCTGATTTTGTATGCGTTATGGTTGATTAACTATTATTCTGCCAAATTTCGTATCGGGCTTTATGTTGATAATCCGGCCTGGGTCAGCCTAGAAACCAAGGAAAATGCCTGGCAGTGGAGCTTGACGGTTAAAAAACAGTGTCAAGAGCAACATAATTTTGACTACAGCCAGGTTCAATGCGTTTTAATAACACCTATAACTTATGGCGATGACAGTTTCAGAAATCAGGTATTACAAGTCTGGCATGTTCAGCTGCAAACTAAGGACGAGCGACAATGGGTAGTTTATCAGGAAGCTGATATTCAAAAAGCTTTAACCAAAGCTGTCAGTCTGGCTGAACAATTCAATAGCATGGTTAAAATTGCTGAAAGCTACGGCACCGGAAAACTGGCCGATTTTGGATTCGGCATAAGAAACCAGCGTGGCGTAGCCTGGAAAAAAACCTTTATCAGCGACACGATAAAAATTTATAAAAGTTTTTCCACTGTTTCTTTGTTCAGATGGCTAGGAGCGGTTTTTAGCGAGTTGGCCGATTTCATTTTTATCGCCATAACTGCTGGATTCATGCAGCGATATGGCTTGTTATTACTACTGGGATTTGGCGATCACTTAGGTTTAAAAGCGCCAGAAATTGAAAATTTACAACTCGATTATTCCGGCGTATTCGGTATTTTCAAGCCTGATTTTGACTGGATTTTAATCACCGTTTTTAGTGTGACCATGCTGGCGCTGCTACATAGTATTTATAAACAAACCCGCCGCTACGAAATTTTATTAAACCATAAACGGGTTCAATACAAAATTTCAGATAATCTTCAGGCCAGTTTAAGTTTTACTCAGCAACCGGATGTTATGTTGTTGAAAGGCTTCGACAAAACCTCGTTAATCATTGTCAATGAACAATATAAACTTTTGGAAATCAAAGGGCTGGAAGAAGATGAATATGCTGAGCTGTATGAAATGCTGTTGACTGCTTAAGACTTGTTCAGCTGATTTTTACCAGAAAAAAATCAATCATGACCGCGCATCTGAAAAATATTTTTGCCGACTTGCCCAGGCAACTTCCTGTCGAACTTTTTCAAACCTTGGTCGAAAACCAGCACGTTAAAATCGAACGGATACTCTCTCAAGGTCAAGCTTCTCCAGTCGATTTTTGGTATGACCAACCGCAGGATGAATGGGTTATTTTGCTGCAAGGTCAGGCAAGATTGCAGTTTGCTAAAGACCGTACTATCATCACTCTAACAGCGGGGGATTATCTGTTTATCCCCGCACACGAAAAGCACCGCGTTGATTGGACAGACCCAAACACGACAAGCCTCTGGTTAGCAATTCATCTATACGAGAATCACCATGAATAAAATTATCTCCACTCTGTTATTGCTGTTTTTCATCGCTATTAGTGGCTGCAACCAAACGCAACCGGGAAATACCAAGCAGGCTGAAAAGCCGTTCAATCTGGAAAAAGCCAAACAGCAATATGCCGGTGTCCAGCTTGCAGTGGCGGACATTAGTGAACAGAATTACAACAATACTACGGCTCTTGCTGTGACCTTAAACGTACCATTAAATCCTGCCGAAGATTTTCAGTCGTTTTTTAAGGTCAGTGATGGCAATGGCAAGGCAGTTGCCGGAGCATGGATTCTTTCAAGCAGTGGCTTGGTTGCCTACTTTCCAGAAATAGAGCCTTCCAGCAAGTATACGGTGGATGTGCTAAAAGATTTAACCGCCGCCACCGGAAGTAAACTCAGTTCTTCAACATCAGCAAAAGTCGATACCCGTGAATTAAAAGCGCAAGTGAGTTTCTTGAGCAAAGGCTCGGTATTACCGGCTAAACTGGCTCACGGCCTGCCGGTTGTCACCACTAATATTGACTCCATTGACGTGGATTTTCATCGGGTCAAAGCCAATCAAATCAATCACTTTTTAAAACAATGGACAGACCAGGCCAATGCCAGTCAAAACCAAAGCAACTATTATTTGCAGCAGTATAAAGACTTCACTGAACTGGCTTATACAGGCCGCTTTGATTTAAAACCGCCAAAAAATACCCGCCATACCACCTATCTGGACTTAAGCGAAATTGCGCCGTTAAAACAGCCGGGGATTTATGTGGCAGTGATGAAGCAGGCTGGAACTTATGAAGACCAGTTGCAAACCACTTATTTTGTGGTGACGGATTTAGGTGTCCATGCCCGAATGTTTGCCGATAAAATCAATGTGCAAGTCAGCTCTTTAAGCACAGGCAAAGAAATAGCAGGCGTGAAATTATCCTTGCTGGATGAAAAAGAACAGGAACTGGCAAATATCACCACAGACGAACAAGGTCAAGCTACATTCCAGTCACCCAGCAATAAAGCAGTGATTTTGCTGGCAAAAAACGACAGTAACTTTTCCTTGCTGCAATTGAATTCCCCTGCGTTGGATTTGTCTGAATTTGCCGCAGGCGATGACAAAAAAGACCATCCTTTGCGCCAATATCATCCTCTGGAGATTTTTACCTATGGCCCTCGTGATTTGTACAGACCCGGTGAAACGGTAAAATTCAGCGCGATTTTGCGTGATGATGATGCCCGCAGTATCACCGCTCCGCCACTTAATGCTGTGATTAAACGTCCTGACGGACAAAAAATCAGCTATTTCACCTGGTATCCACAAGCCGGAAACAGCGGTTATTATCAAACTGAATATGTGCTCCCCGACACCGCAATGGCCGGTGAATGGACCTTGCAGCTGGAAACCGCCGGTAAGCATTACCATGATTACAAATTTCTGGTAGAGGCGTTTTTGCCTGAGCGGATGGAGTTATTGCTTGGTGCGCAGCCGGCACAGGAATTATGGACAAACAGTTTTGCTGACTTGAAAATCCCGGTTTCCGGTCGCTATTTATATGGTGCACCGGCATCAGGCAATCGTTTAACCACAAAAGTGGTGTTAAAACCGAATCGCCATCCAATTAAATCGCTGGATGAATACTTTTTCGGCGCAGAAGACGAAAAACCGCCAGTGATGTTTTTTGATAGCGAAGACATGACCATGGACGAGCAAGGTGCTGCGACATTGGTAATTCCATCACGCTGGAAAAATGTGGTGCACAGCCCATTTACCATCAAAGTGGTCAGCAGTTTACTGGAAACCGGCGGTCGTCCTGTGACGCGCTCACTCGAATACAACCTGTGGCCGCAAAACACCCTGATTGGGATTCGCCCGCAAACCAAATTGGAGAATATCACCAACAATAGCGAAGTCAGTTTTGATTTGGTCAAGGCTACCGCCAAAGGCGAGTTACAAGGCAATGGTGATTTAATTGCCACCTTGATTAAAGAACGCAAGGACTATTACTGGGAATACTCTGACGACCAGGGCTGGCATTCCCAATACACTGAAAAAAATTATAAAGTGTATGAAAAACGCCTCGGTTTGGCTGGCAAAAAGGCCATCATCACTGTGCCAGTAGAATGGGGTTCGTATTTGCTGACTGTTAAAGATGTGGAAACCGGACAAACCAGTACCTTGCGTTTTAATGCCGGTGGCGGATGGGATACACAAGCCAATAACCAGTCGGCCCGTCCTGACCGTGTAGTGCTGGAACTGGATAAAAAGTCCTATCAGGCCAGTGACAAGGTAAAAGTAAAAATCACTCCTCCTTATACTGGCAACGGTTTTGTGGTCGTGGAAAACACTGACCAGCAATTATGGTTCAAACGGGTTTCCGTGCCAGCCGAAGGCATGGTGATCGAAATTCCGATAGCTGCCGAATGGAAACGCCACGATATTTATATTTCCACCGTGGTTTTCAGAGCTGGCGATGCGAAGGAAAAAATCACCCCCAATCGTGCAGTCGGCTTAGTACATTTACCCTTGGATCGGACACAGCGGCAGCTGAACGTTACCATTGACGCGCCGAAGAAACCGATCAGACCGGAAACTACTTTGACCGCCACCATAAAGGTTGCCAATCCGAAAGCGGGGCAAAAAACACATGTCACCTTAGCGGCGGTGGACGTGGGCGTTTTGAATATCACTGAGTTTAAAACCCCTGATCCGTTCCAGTGGTTTTTTGAACCACGTCGCTATGGCGTAGACCAGCGCGATATTTATAGCCAGATTATTGAACTGGTAGACGCCGGCATGACTAAACCCCGTTTTGGCGGTGATGCTGACAAACATGCAGGCGGAGCAAGACCTGATACTGAAGTGAAAATCGTCTCGCTGTTTAGCGGCATGGTTGATACTGATGCTAAAGGTATGGCCAAAATCGAGATGAAAATTCCTGATTTTAACGGCAAGCTGCGGTTGATGGCGGTGGCATTTAATGATGACCAGTTTGGCGCAGCCGATGCAGAAGTCGTTGTTGCCGCGCCGATTATCGCCGAAACCTCCTTGCCCCGCTTTTTGGCAGCGGGCGATAGTTCCTTATTAACGCTGGATTTACGCAATCAAAGCGGTGCGCCACAAACGGTATCGTTTGACGTGACCGCTTCCGCGCCCATTACTTTGCAGGGTGGCAATAAAACCATTACTTTGGCAGACAAAGAGAAACAGGTTTTACAGTTGCCGATTAAGGCTGGTTTGGCATTTGGGCAATCGTTAATTCAGTTGCAACTGAAAAATGCTGATGATGCCAAGGAAAAAATCAGGCTTAAACGTGAATGGCGATTGGGTGTGCGTCCTGCCTATCCTGCCAGCACGATTGCACAGCGTAAAATGATTAGACAAGGTGAATCGGTAACCCTGAGTTCTGATCTGCAAAACCTGTTGGTCAGTTCTGCAAGCAGCCAACTGAATATTGCCACACAACCACCGATAAATATTAAAAATCATCTGCAATATTTATTGGAATATCCATACGGCTGCCTGGAACAAACCGTTAGCAGCACTTATCCCTGGCTGGCAATTAACCAGCAGAATCTGCATGATTTCGGACTGGAGAAAACCAAAATTCACGACAAGCCGATTGATCTTGCCAATAAAGCAAAATATATCGAGCGTGGTATTAGCATGATCGCAGGAATGCAGCGCAGTAATGGCGGCTTCGGACTTTGGTCGCATACCGATAATGAGGAATTCTGGCTGACTTCTTATGCGGTTGATTTCTTGCTGGATGCCAAAGAGCAAGGTGCAAGTGTGCCGCAGGAATTGCTGGATAAAGCTTTAACCCGTTTGACTGAGTATGTTAATCAAAACGGCAATATGCCTGGTGAAGGCTATAGCCAATTTCCCGGACACAGCAGTTTTGCCTATAAATCCTATGCTGGATATATCTTGTCACGAGTTAATCGTGCGCCATTAGGTTCGTTACGGACTCTATATGACCATCATAAAAAAGAAGTGTTATCCGGCTTGCCATTGGTGCACTTAGGTTTGGCCTTGATTAATCAAGGTGATAATGTGCGTGGCCAACAGGCCATTGCTGAAGCATTGACCAGACCGCGTAATGATTTGTTCTATCTGGATGACTACGGCAGTCGCTTGCGTGATGTCGCCCAAATGACCTATTTGCTCACCAAGCAGAACGCAAAAATGGCGCAAACTGGCGGGCTGGTATTCCAGCTGGCTGATGAATTGGCCACTCGCGATTATTTAAGCACTCAAGAGCGCAATTCCTTGTTCCGTACCGGCGTGTTATTAAAAAGCCAGCCTCAAAGCCAATGGCAAGGCGAACTGGTGTTGAATACCGCAGCTACCAAACTGGCGCAGGCCGGACATTTTTCGGTTGGATTTAATGGCAATGAAATTCCGTCCACACTGAAATTTAGTTCAAACTCCGCAGTGCCACTGTATCTGGAATACAGCATTCAAGGTTATCCGAATAAAGCTCCAGCGATGCAAATGGATGTGATTCATGTTGAACGCAATTATTACAACATGCAGGGGCAGCAGGTTAATCCCGATAAAGTCAAAAGCGGCGATAGTTTATTGGTACATCTGAATGTTTATGCCAACAAACATGTTAAAGATGCGTTGATTGTGGATTTGGTTCCAGCCGGTTTTGAACTGGAAAATCAGGAGCTGAAAAATACTATAAAACTGGAAGCTTTCAAAATTGGTACCGAGACCATTGAGGACATCCAAAACAGCACCACAGCGCCAGTGCACGTGCAATATCTGGATGACCGTTTTGTGGCGGCGATGGATTTACAGGAAAACACCCCGCAACATGCGTTTTATCTGGTGCGGGCAGTGACTAAAGGTGTTTTCACCAATCCGCCGCCTTATGCTGAAGATATGTATCGCCCTTATGTCAGGGCGATTGGGCAAGCGTTTGGTAGCGTGGAAGTTTATTAGGAGAGTTTTTATTGAAGAGAGGTTGCCAACTGACAACCTCTCTTTTGAAATGATTTTTTAGAGAATTAGCAGATTTTAGGATATGGCTAAAAATAACATCCCGATTTCTAAATTCACCGTTTGCTCTGAGCTTGTCGAAGAGCAATGTGGTTCGACAAGCTCACCAGGAACGGATTCAGGGAAATTATTATTGACGGAATCCTTAAATCCGCACCAACACTTCACCGCGCCCCATTTCTGCCATATCTCCGCCGAAACGTTGCACCCGATTAAACACAGCCGTGCTGTCTGCAAACTTGGAATTCAACGATTTAAACGATGCAAACAGCAATGGCAAAAATGCCAAAGTATGTGTACCGCAATCATTAAAAGTCGCTGGCAGTTTTGGCTGTTGCCATAACAATAACGTGCCGCGCCGCATGGCATAACCTAAATGTTTACCAACTTGCCCCATCACCGCAATCGTTCCGGCTGTCATTCGCGAACCGCAATAATCACCCGCGTTGCCTTCAATCAGAATTACGCCACGGCGTAAATGATCCCCTACCCTTTCACCGGCATTGCCTTTGACTAAAATCATGCCACCTTTCATGCCCATTTTGTTACCAGGTAATGCCCCGCCTAAAAAATCACCAGTGTTGCCGTTAATGGTTAAAAAACCTTTTTTCATTTCACAGGCCGCAAAAATTCCGGCATTGCCATTTACGGTAATCGTTCCAGCTTTCATACTGATACCGCAATACGCACCGGCATCACCTTCAATGGTAATGTTGCCGCCATCCAGTTCTTTGCCGATAAAATCCAGTTTCTCGAAACTGTTTTTAATCACGATGTTTTGGCTGTCATCGCCAGAAATCTCAAATAATTCAGCGACGCGAATTTTGGCTTTACCGTTTTGCAAAGTTAAAGCAGCGATTTCAGCCTGATTTAAACCGTTTAACTTATTGCAGGTCAAAGGCGACATATCCACGCGCTGGGCAGGTTGATATTTTAAGGTCAAAGTTAATGCGCTCATGCCAAAATCTCCTGTAAATGAAAGTGGAACGGCCCTAATTTGCCGCCGTAATTTCCCGCGCTAATCCGTTTAATGCCTGATTTCGCGCCTAATGCGCACACCGCCTGCATTCCCACTCGCATGGCTTTGTCGATGTCTTCTTTGGTTAAACCGTCAATCACGATTTCCATCACCGATTCAATATCCGCTGACAAATCGGTTTTGGTAATACCTTTTAAGGTCGGACAGAAAGCATCATTAGTAGATGCACCCAGAGATTTATATTTAGAGCCGACTTTCGAGCCGGAACGCACCACACCACCGGGAAACGGCATAATCACGTTGGGAATTTTACGCATTTCTTCAATCGCCGCTTCACAGGCCGCTAAAGCTTGCGGTTGCGATTGGGCCAACACCAGGAAGTTACCACCGCCGACTGCGTCAACCTGTCCGGTGGTGGCTTCGGTTAAAAACTCACCATCCATCACCGGAACACGCCAATAACGTTTACCGCCAATCAGTTTGGAAATTTGAAAACCGTCGCCGAAATAGCGTAAGTTTTTACCCAACGGAATCGGCTTGTCGCTGTCAATCCCTGCAAATAACGCCGAAGTCGGGGAAGTCAACACGCATTGCCCGGCGCGGGTTTCTAACTGTTTTGCCAGACCTTTGCCGCCCATCGCAAAAATCAGAATTGCGACACCGGGACGACCGTCCGGGGTTTCTTCCGGGCTTAAGGTTCTTTCAATACCTGCTTCACAGCCGCAGGCAATCACCGAAGTGGCAAAACCGGTCATAGCTTGGGCGGAAATCATTGCCCATTTTTCGTTTTGAGCGGTAATAATCGCGCGAGTAGCTTTCATTGGGAAAGCTTCGGCGAAAGTTGCGTCGATAGTGACACCGTTAATAATCATATTGCTGCTCCTTTCAAGGGATGCACAGTCAAGCTGCCGCGTCCGTCCTCGGTAATTTCATCATCACTGATTTTGAAGTTGCCTACTTTCATGGTCATATAGCGGTCGAAATAGTCTTTCAAATCTTTTTCTACGCTTGCGTCATAATTGGGTCGAACAACGTGAGTGGTTCCCCAAGTAACTTTCACCACTTTGCCGTCTTTCACCACCAAGTTACCATCTTTAAAGACATAATCGGGGGTGCTGAACATCGCTTCGCGGTCCGAGTTTTCGCTGTAAACGGTAATATCTGCGAAGTCACCGACTCCTAAGCTGCCGCGTCCGACCAAGCCGGTTAATCTTGCCGCACCTGCGCGGGTTAAAATCGCAATTTCTTCCATCGTGTATTCGCGCGTGATTGAACCTAATGTGGTCATTTTTTGCGCTTCGGGATGAATGGTTGCCAGCATGTCGTTGCGGAAACTTCTATCCATTAATAACCGAATCAAATGCGGATAAGTAGTAAACGGGGCGCCGTTCGGATGGTCGGTAGTCAAGAAAATCCGCCAAGGGTCTTCAACCAATAAAAAGGTTTCCAAACCAATTGCCCATTGCAAGGCATTGACGAAATTCTGGTCACGATATTTAAACGGCACTAAACCACAACCCGCATCACATTCGATGTCCATGCACACCCATTTATTCGGGTTCGCCAGTTTGTGGTTGGCAAATTGGCGCATATTGTCGCCGGATGCGGTAATGGTTTGCCCAAACATGATTTGTCCGACATCGACCGTGATATTTTTGTTTTTGTTAATCGCTTCGGCGATTCGTGCTGCGCCGGAAGAAAACTTGAAATCGCCTTCCGTGCCATAGCTATGAAACTGAATATGCGTGAGGTGCATCGGCAAGCCTTCAATGCCCTCAATAGTATTCAGCGTGGTTTCATCATTACCTGGAATGCCCAGATTGGAACCATGTACATGCAACGGATGAGAAATGCCTAATTCCTGTACTGCCGTCGCCAGAGTTTTCAAAATCTGCCGTGGTGTCACCGGATAATGCGGATTTTTTTCGTCCAAATCCAAACGGCGCTGATTGAATTTAAAGGCATTAATCCCGCCCGCATTCACGACTTTAATGCCAATGCCTTGCGCGGCTTGCAGCGTCCACGCCATATAATCATTAATGGCTTTCTGGTCTTTTTTCGCGACCATCATCCGCAGCAAATAATCATCACTGCCCATTAACACATAGCCACCTTTGTCGATAATCGGCGTGTCGCCCATTTCCATGTGGGCTTGACGGGCGTTAATCGGTAAAACCGCAGGTTCAAACGCAGCTGTGTAGCCCATTTCGGCGTAACGATAGCCGGTGGTAAAGGTGCTGGGCATAGCGTGACCTGTCCCCGCACGGGTAATGTCCGTATGCGCGACAGCATCTAAACGGTGATTTTCCGGCATCAAAATTCTGGCAATATTGCCTTTGCCGCCGCCAATGTGAGAGTGTAAATCGATTGCGCCCGCCATCACGATTTTGCCGCGAATGTCGTATTCTTGAGTCACAACAGCATCAGAAGGCGGATTGACGATTTTGCCATCCTGAATATAAATATCTTGCTGTTTGCCAGCAATACCGTTAGCGGGGTCGTAGATAATACCACCCGTTAATTTGATTAACATATCGTGTTCCTTTATAAAGCTTGTGTCATCGCCGACAACACTTCTGCGGTGCTGGGCAAGGTGGAATCTCTGAGTTTTTTCAGGCGAATCGCCACCACGTTATCCAGGCGATAAGCATGACCGGCATGGTCTATGCCCGGTGTGGCAATCGGAATAAACACTTCCGGCTCTTTCTCAAACGTCATACCGGAACGACCTAACACAATCGTTGGCTTATCGGTTTTTGGTGGCACAATCGCTGCATTGAATGCTTGCACCCAAACCAAAACATCCGCTTCGCCATTCGCTAACATCAGATTGCTATCATACAAATGTGGATCATATTCCGGCATTCCACTGGAAAAACGCATCCGTGCCGGATAACCTGTGGTCCAGCCACAGACTTGGTTCGCAGTCTGGTCGCCTTCTTTACCGCCTAATGGAAAACCAGAACAGCGTGTGCCGTTATCGTTAATATCTTTCACCATTTCGCAAATGGTTTGTACGGTTAATTCGGCTTGACTGTAAACCAACGCGCCCGCTGCCCAAGTAATAACGCCATATTGTGCGGCTTTCAACGTATTTGCAATGGCTTGTAAATCCGCAATCGCAATGCCCCCCACTTCGGTTGCGGCAATAATCTTTCCCTTAATTAAAGCGCGTAATACGGCTACCACTTGTGGCAAATCTTCATTGCTACAAGGTAAAACCTGAGCTTTTTTGCCGTTTGGTGATGTTGAGGCTGCGCCGCTTGGAGCTTTGCCTAAATAAATAATCTGCCGGGCGCTGGTGTCTTCCAAGAACATGGATTCTTGATTCCATAAATAACGTTCAAAAAAGCGCGGCGCAAAACTTTCCAAATCCGTGCCGACAATTAACAATACATCGCAGCGGTTTTTTAATTCCGCTAAAGTGGTATTCATCCAGCCAGAATCCTGCATCGCCAGAAAATTTCGCCGTGCCCCGACAAAGTTTACATTATCCACTACCGCGCCGTTTTTATCGGCCAACTCCAACAACGCTCTCATGCCATTTACGTCAGTCGCACAACCACCGATTACCGGTTGATTCGCATTTTTGAGCAATTCAGCCGCATGATTTACCGCTTCCGACAAACTTACTTCCTCGCCATTAATGCGCGGCTGCAAATCAGTCATCGCCTGTTCAAAAGCCGGCGTATTCACCGCACAACCATTTGCGCTGACTTTCAGGCTTAAGCCTTCCACCTGGATGCTCAAATCATCCGTGCCGATGCCGCAAAAAGGACTCGGAACTTCTGTTATTTCAATCACAACGAAACCTCTTGTTTAGTCTTTTTTAATATATTTAAAGCGCGGGTCGTCTGGAGTCCCTTCAAACACCCCGTTTGATTCCTCGGCTGCATCCCACATCACGACCTGTTCAATTTTTTTCGCCAAAGCAAAATCTTTTTCCGTCACGCCTTTGGCAGAATGCGTCACCAGTTTCACAATCACAAACGCATAAGACACGGTTAAATCGGGATGATGCCAAGCCTTTTCAGCCAAATGTCCAACGGTATTCACCACCATCAGCGTCGCCTTCCAGCCGCCGGTCTTGATTTTACGGCGTATCCAGCCGTTTTCGTAATACCAGTGTGGCAATTCAGCTTTCAATCGTTGTTCAATTTCGGCTTCAGGCATAGCCTGTTCTGTTGTATGCGGCATAATAAGCGCCTCTTTGGATAAACAATTTATCCTATCATTTTACCCTGATTTTTATCTTGATGCCGCATTAATAGCGCATAGAAAATCGCCCTCTCACTTTATAAAACAAGTAAAATAGGCCGTTGCAATCAGCTGGGATACTTTAATGAAAAAACTATATTTACCGATTTTACTCTGCTCTAGCATGAGCAGCTTAATTGCTTGTTCTGAAATAACAGCACCATTAAACACTTCAGAGCAAAGCTATCGTTCCGCAGTACTGGATGCGGCAACCGTTGAAAAACATGAAATTTCCGCAAATCTGCTGGCAATTACCGATAATAATCCTACGCTAATCTGGAATCAGGATAAAAGCAAAATTTTGGTCGCGATATGGAAAGACCTCTCGGTTTTTGACCGTTTTTATAAAACCAATCATGTTACATCGGGCAACCCGGACCATGTAACCTGGGCAACACTTGCGCCACAAGTGCAAAAATTTTGCCAGAACTATTTGACTGAGCATCCCAACACAGACCAACAACAGTTGAACCTGCGTTTAAAGCAATATTTAGGACTCAGCGCCAACTGGAAATATGATGTATTCATTGAAATGTGGGTCTCGCCAAAAGATTTGTTCAGGCCTTGTGTTGACCCTGAAACCAATGACACTCAATGTAACTGGCAACTCGGCGATTCGCAGCCGCAAGTAAAAAATATTCCTGATTACCCCGCTTTTTATAAAAGTCTGTATTATAAAAGTTTTCGTGAAAGCAGCGGCGTACCGTGGACAGGACTTGGCTATACTTACGACTGGGGAAATTTGCAATCGCCGGTCGGAGCCAGCGAATTTATTTTATCACCGCACACCGAATATAAAATTGAACGGGTTTTGCTTACCCAGGATTATTGCCAACCACATTAACAAAAAATTTTCAGCCCTCATCAACAACTTATCGCAACGGAATAATTAACATGAATTTCTGGGAAACAAAAAAACTGGAGGAAATGACAAACGAGGAATGGGAGTCATTATGCGATGGTTGCGGTAAATGTTGCCTGATTAAACTGGAAGATGAAGATACCGGAGAAATTCATTTTACCAACGTAATTTGTGATTTGATTGACTTAGACAGCTGCCGCTGTACTGATTATGTCAATCGTTGTACGCGAGTACCTGAATGTATCAACCTAAAACAGCATGATTTTAAGGAGTATACCTGGATGCCTGCCACTTGTGCCTACCGGATTCTGGTTGATGGCGGGAAACTGCCGTGGTGGCATCCATTAGTCTCAGGTACACAGGAAACGGTAAAAGAAGCCGGAATTTCCATTAGCAGTTATGCAATAAAAGAATCCGAGATTGGCGATGATGATTTGACTGAGTATGTCATTGACTGGCTAGGAAAACCTTTATAGCCTGGCCAGATTTGGGGCAATCATGCCTGACAGAGTTGGAATAGCTGTCAGGTTTAACTTTAGGATGCTTCTTTCACCCAGCCTTCTAAAGCTTCAATAATTTCCTGCGCTTGTTTTACACTGGAAATATTGAATTTTGATTTTTGCTGATATTCGCCGTCGCGTTTTTGATAACGGCGGATAGTGTATTTATCCTCGCTGTACTCTTCCTTGCTCCGATTCCATTCTTTATAGCGGTAAATAACCGTTGCCCACGCGCCTTTGGTGAGGATTTTTTTATCCAGTTCCTTAACGGTTTCAACACCGTTTTCCTCGTAGGTTACGGTTAATTCTTCTACTGTTGTTGCCATGTTATTTCACTTAAATATTTTATAAATCATAAAGACAAGCTGAATGCTTCCTGGCTCATTCAAGACTATTATTTGCTGATAAACTGCCCAAAAGCCCGACTGCCTGCACCAGTTTTTATCGTATCAATCACTTTTAAGCTTTGTCCATCAATGATGGAAACGCTATTATCAAACCAGTTTGCCACATAAACATGCTTGTCATCTGGATGGGTTGCAATTCCTTCCGGTTTATCACCGACTTCAAGCACAGCCACTTGCTTTAAGGTTTTGGTATCAATCACCGACACAGAACCATGATCCTGATTGGTAACAAACAACCGATTGTCTTTAACTGCCAAACTGACTGCATAAGGCAATGCACCAACTTTCACATTGCCGAGCCGTTTTAAATTTTCCGCAGCCAACACAGTAACATCATCACTTTGCACATTGGCGACATAAATTTTTTCGCCTTTGCTATCAATCGTTATGCCAAATGGATGCTTGCCGACTTTGCGGGTGTTTTTAATGCTGAAATCGTTTAAATCAATTTCAGAAACAGAATCATCAAGCCGATTAGCGACATACAACCAATGATTATTCGGGCTAACTACCAATCCAGAAGGCGATTTTCCGACCGAAATTTGTTTAATGATTTCAAATGAATGCGCATCAATAACAGCAACAATATTTTTATACCAATCGGCAACGTAAATCCGCTTTCCGTCTGGACTGGCGGCAATTCCTAATGAGCCGCTACCGACTGCAACGGTTTTAATCACTACCCGTTTATCAGTATCAATAACCGCAAAACCATGAGCTTCCGGTGTACTGACATACACTTTTTTGCCATCGGCAGAAATGGCCACACCTGCTGGTTTTCCGGAAACCTTAACTGTATCAACCACTTTTGCGGTTGCGGTATCAATAATAGAAACGCTGTCGCCTAACTGATTGCTAATATAAGCAAAAGGCTGGGCAGACAGGTCGAAAGGGGCAAACGTTGTAGCGATAAACATCGCTACAACAGAAAAGTTCCTAGAGAACACAGGCAAACCTTATTTTTTCTCAGCCACAGCTTTGATGTTTTCCAAGCCGGCTTTAAAAATCTCGCCAACTGCTTTGTTTGCTGTATCTTCGTTCATTTCTTCAGGTGGATTGTTGTTCATGTAAGCACGGTAAAAACCTGCTTTCCATGATACTTTTGATTTATCACCTTTGGCTTCAACGCTGATAGTTGCAGCGTAATCAGTGACAGGCAGAACCGGAATTTTTTCATTTTGTCCTGAATGGGTGATTTCTTTATGTGAGCTCATTTCAGTGATGCGGTATGAATATGACATTTTGGCTTCGTCATATTTTTTCAACTCTTCGTTAATTGTGCCGCCGTCTTTCAAGGTCAAAACCCGTGTCGCACCTGCGGCATTGCCGCCTTTAGCTGTTACATGTTTAACGCCAGGCAACCAGGACATATCGTCATAATTTTTAATGACAGCCCAAACTTTTGCAGCAGGGGCATTGACTTCAATATCTCTTTCCAGTTTTTGACGCACAGGCCCATGTGCACTGGCGGTTGCTGCAAAAAAAGACAACGCAACAGGAATAAGCAAAGCAATTTTTTTCATAGTAACTTCCTCTGATTGGAATCGTAAAAATTTAACCGATAATTATAAGACACAATCTGTTGAGTAAGGTAGCCAATTTAACGCTTTAACATGCACTGGTTCAAATCATGGCTATGCTAAAATGCGGTTTATTATGTTATTAAGGAGTGTTTTGCGTGACACAGCTACAGGATATTACCAGCCCAATGACCCGCCTGGAGAGACGCGCCACTTTTTCCCTGGCGAGTATTTACGCACTGCGGATGCTGGGGCTTTTCATGATGTTTCCGGTGCTGTCACTATTCGCAGGAAAAATTCCAGGGGCAACACCGTTATTAATTGGTTTGGCGATTAGTGTTTATGGATTGAGCCAAGCCTTGTTGCAACTACCATTAGGATTATTATCCGACCGGGTTGGACGCAAGAAAATTATTATTCTCGGTTTGCTGGTTTTTTCCTGCGGTAGCGTGATTGCTGCAAGTGCTGATGATATTTATCTGTTGTTAATCGGTAGAGCTTTACAGGGCAGCGGCGCGATAGCGGCAACTATTATCGCCTTGGTCGCAGATTTAACCCAGGAAGTGCATCGCACCAAAGCGATGGCCACCATCGGTGCCAGCATTGCTGTAGCCTTTGGAATTGCGATTACCTTGGGGCCGCTGATAGCCAGTTATATCGGAGTATCAGGAATTTTTTGGGGTATGGCAGCTTTGGCATTGGTGGCTATTTTAGTGGTGATTTTTGTGGTGCCCAATCCAGTCAAATCCATTGTCCATTGCGATGCAGAAGCGGTACCTAGCCAATTTTCACAAGTGTTTAAAAACCCTGAACTATTGCGTTTAAATTACGGCATTTTTACCCTGCATTTAATTTTAACCGCCAGTTTTGTGATTGTGCCGTTACTTATCAAACAAGCTGGTTTAGCGCCTGACCAGCATTGGCAAGTGTATTTGCCCATTCTGTTGGCGGCAATGCTGAGTATTATTCCGTTTATGATTTTGGCCGAAAAAAAACGCCGGTTGCGTGGGGTATTTTTAGGAGCAATCGTGATTTTGGCGATTGCAGAAATTGGCTTAAGTTTAACCGCAAATCAATTACCGTTTTTAATCGGCTTTTTATGGCTGTTTTTTTGCAGCTTTAATTTACTGGAAGCAACTATGCCCTCACTGGTTTCCAAAACCGCCCCCAGTGACTTACGCGGCACTGCCACCGGAATTTATTCCAGTTCGCAATTCATGGGCTCATTTGTCGGTGGTTTGGCTGGCGGTTGGATTTACGGTGATTTTGGCAGCAGCGTAGTTTTTCTCAGTTGCGCTATTCTCGCAACCTGCTGGTTAATGGTGGCCCTATTTATGAACCCGCCGCGTTATTTAGATAATCTACTGATTCCGTTAGAAATTAAGGAAAATCAAGCCGAATCTTTTGTGGGGCAATTATTGACTATTAAAGGTGTGAAAGAAGCGCGATTGCATTTTGAGGAAAAAGTGGCGTATTTAAAAGTGGATAATCAGCAGTTTGAAGCTGAAGCTTTGCAAAGCATGTTGACACAATGGTTTGCTGCTACTAAGTTAGGCGCTCCATAAACACTGCCCTTTACTGGCTTTATCAATCGCTGCCAAGCGTTGTTGATGTTCGGCCAACTCTTCTTCAGAACTGTAAATGATTTTTAATGCTGGCCGGTTGCTGGCAATTGCCTTAAAGTCCTGGCTTTCACTGCTGGCTTCTGGACTATGATCTTCCCCCAACAAAGAATCCTGCCCGCCGGTCATCTGCAAATAAACATCTGCCAGAATTTCCGCATCTAACAACGCGCCATGCAATTCTCGGTGGCTGTTGTCGATGTTATAGCGTTTGCAGAGTGCGTCTAAGCTATTGCGCTGACCTGGATGTTTCTGACGTGCGAAAGCCAAGGTGTCAAAAATCGCACAATAATCTTCCAGTACTCCAATATTTCCCAGCAATGAATATTCGTGATTGATAAACCCCACATCAAATGGCGCATTATGAATCAAAAGCTGTGCACCACGGGTAAATTCAATGAAATCACGAGCAATGTCAGCAAAAACCGGTTTGTCGGCTAAAAATTCGTTAGTTATACCGTGAACTTCCATCGCCCCTGCATCAACAAGACGTTGCGGGTTGATATAGACATGAAACTGGTTGCGGGTAAAACGGCGGTTAATCAGTTCAATACAGCCGATTTCGATAATTCGATGACCTTCTCTGGGATTCAAGCCGGTGGTTTCGGTATCTAAAACAATTTGACGGCTGTATTTTTCGGTCATGGTTTTGCAGAGATAAAGCGGAAATTTGTCTGAATCAGACTTTACCCGATTAAAAAATCAACAAGATGTTGTTTCCGACAATCTTGTTGATTTTAAAATTTTGTAAATACTGATTCTGACAGAGAAAATTTATTTTTTTGCAGGAGCAGGGGCGGCAACGGGTTTTGCTGGCGCAGCAGGTGCTGCGGTAGCTGCTGGAGCGGCAGATACATTTTCTTTGCTGATAATCCCGCCTTTATTATCAATCGAAACACGCCAAGTGCCACCGGTAGCGTTAATCACCACTTCATATTCTTCAAAAGGGCCATTAGGATTAGGAATCAACTGGGCGGCAGTTATTTTATAATCAGGAAAAGCCGCTTTTAAAGCATTAATCACAACACCCGGAATAATATTAAATGCTTCAATCTTTTCTGCATTGATAAAGAAATGGCCATTGGTTCTGTAAAAAACCGCTGTTTTTTCTTGAGCTACCTGCTCTTTCAGTTTTTGCCCCTTCGCATCTTTCTCATCGGGAACTTTAATGGTCAATTCTTCAACAAAATCCAGCTCATAAAGATCTTGGCCGAAATGCTTTTCTTCAGTGATAACCAGATTAGTCACTTTAGGGTGCTTTTTAGCAAAATGGGTGCGAATTTTTTCAGGCAGCTGGTCTTTAGTCAGTTGTTTTGCCTGTACGGAAGTAGAACCTAGCGCCAAAATTACTGCTGCGATTACATAGTTTTTCATTGTTTTTCTCTTGGTGTTCTCGAGGTGAAAGATTAGCTATTTTAAGATGTTTTCTGCTAATCAGTGAAATGTTTAAAAGTTTATAAACCTCTTAACAAATCGTTTTTAATGTCGTCAATATTTTCCAATCCGACTGAAATCCGCACCAGTCCGTCTTTTATTCCGGCAGCTGCGCGAACTTCAGGAGTTAAACGGCCATGAGTGGTGCTGGCTGGATGAGTAATGGTGGTTTTTACATCACCTAAATTAGCCGTAATGGATAGCATTTGCGTTGCATTAATCAACTGCCAGGCCTGATCTTTTCCATCTGCCAGTTCAAAACTGACTACGCCGCCAAAATGCGATTGCTGTCTTTTTGCCAATTCATGCTGGGCGTGAGAGACAAGCCCCGGATAATGGACTTTCGTCACAGCGGATTGTTGCTCCAGCCATTTCGCGAGCTCAAACGCATTGTCACAATGAGCTTTCATTCGCACGACCAAAGTTTCCAAACCACCGGCAAAGACCCAGGCATTAAATGCACTCATGGTGGCACCACCAGTGCGCAAATACGGATAAATATATTTATCGATGATTTCGTTGCTGGCAACCACAGCGCCGCCCACGCAACGGCCTTGGCCATCAATATATTTGGTGGCGGAATGCACCACAATGTCCGCGCCTAAAAGCAATGGCTGCTGCAAAATTGGCGTACAAAATACATTGTCAACCACCAATAAACAGCCGTGTCTATGCGCGATTTCAGCCAATGCTTGAATATCGGCAATTTCGATTAATGGATTCGATGGCGTTTCCACGAATAGAAAACGGGTGTTCGGTTTGATTGCCGCTTCCCATGCGTTCAAATCCGTCAAAGTGACAAAATCGGTGCCAACCCCGAATTTACCAAAATAATTTTCAAACATCAAAATCGTGTTACCAAACACGCTGCGTGACGAGACAATATGGTCACCGGCTTTCAATAAGCCCATGCCGATAGCCATAATTGCCGCCATGCCGGATGAAAATGCCAGACAGCGCTCGCCTTTTTCCATTAGCGCCAAACGCTGTTGAAATACATCAACCGTCGGATTGGTAAAACGTGAATAAATATTGCCCGCCTGTTTGCCGGTAAAACGCAACGCCGCCTGTTCTGCCGACTCAAACACATAGCTTGATGTCATAAACAGCGGCATACTGTGTTCATCCTCGTCCGTACGATTATGCCCTGCCCTTATTGCCTGGGTTTCAGGAGCGTAGTGATTCCAATTCTGTTCGTTCATTTAAAATTTAACCGTGTGTTTCAGTTTTAGTTTTTTAAAAATCAGGAAAGTCTCAGGCTATTTTAATTTGAATTCTGGATTTCAATAATAAAATCGCCTGAATTGCGTTCAGTACGGGTTTTGTCATTGCGCAGGGCTTCAACCTTTTCCAGATAGGCATCGTCAATATCGCCAGTAATATACTGATGATCGAAACAGGAGGTATCAAAATGCTTGATTTCACGATTGCCTTTTTGCACAGCATCAATCAAATCCTGCAAGTCCTGATAAATGAGTTTATCCGCGCCAATTGCTTCACACACTTCCTCTTCAGTGCGGCCATGGGCAATCAGTTCGTGGGCAGCGGGCATATCAATCCCATAAACATTCGGATAACGCACAGGTGGCGCAGCCGAAGCAAAATAAACCTTTTTCGCTCCTGCATCACGGGCCATTTGAATAATTTGCTCAGACGTTGTCCCACGCACGATTGAATCATCAACTAACAACACATTCTTTCCATCAAACTCCAGATCAATTGCATTCAGCTTCTGGCGCACGGATTTTTTGCGCATTTGCTGTCCGGGCATAATAAAAGTGCGGCCAATATAGCGATTCTTGATAAACCCCTCTCTGAATTTTACGCCAAGTTTGTGGGCCATTTGTAATGCTGAAGTACGGCTAGTGTCAGGGATAGGAATAATCACATCAATATCATGATCCGGCCATTCTCTTTGCACCTTGTCGGCCAATTTGTCACCCATGCGAATCCGGGCTTTATATACCGAAATATCGTCAATAATCGAATCTGGACGGGCAAAATAGACGTATTCAAAAATACACGGACAGTGATCAACCGTCTCCGAGCATTGTTTGATATGAAGAGTGCCATCAGTTTCAATAAAAACCGCTTCGCCCGGCTCGATATCGCGGATTAAGTTAAAATCGAGTACGTCTAATGCCACACTTTCGGAGGCAATCATAAAATCAGAGCCTTGCTCGGTTTTACGCTCACCGAATACAATCGGACGGATGCCGTGCGGATCTCTAAACCCTAAAATTCCCACACCTGCTATCATCACTAACACCGCATATGCACCACGGCAGCGTTTATGGACGGCAGCCACCGCATTAAATAAATCTTCGGGAGTTAATTTGAGTTTGTGCAGTTGCTGTAACTCATGTGCAAACACGTTCAGAAGAATTTCTGAGTCCGAATCGGTATTCAAATGCCGTTGGTCTTCGACAAACAAAGCCTGCTTTAATTCTTCGGTATTGGTTAAATTACCGTTATGTGCAAGTGTCAAACCAAAAGGGGAATTGACATAAAAAGGCTGGGCTTCTGCAGAACTGGTACAACCTGCGGTTGGATAGCGAACATGCGCAATCCCCATGTTGCCCTTGAGTTTTAACATTTGGCTGTTGGTAAAAACATCACGAGTCAAGCCGTTTTCTTTGCGCAAATGCAAACGTCCGTTTTCACAAGTGACTATACCGGCAGCATCTTGGCCACGATGCTGTAATACAGTCAGTGCATCATAAAGCTCTTGATTAACATTCTGATGCGAAACAATACCTGCGATACCACACATTTTTTTTCCTGATTTTAAATGAACTAACGATAACTATAACAATTCTGCCAGTCAGTTTATCTATCTGCTTGATATGTTTGAATTGTTATGGAGTTGCCTTTTCGGGCTGGATTGGCTCCCGTACATACGGCGAGAGCCTGGAAAGGAGAGATAAACTGGATGTTTAACATGCGAGTTACTGATTCAATCATCAAAACCAACCGACATGCCTAGCATTATCCAAATAGCACAAAGTTAACATGCCGCAAGGCTACTCAGCTATGGCAATGCTGTTTACATTATTCATCTGATTGATTTTATTTTTCATGGATTTGGCTTTTTCAGCATCCAGTTCAGGACCTACTTTAAGGCGATAAACGCGCCCTTTGCCCTTAAGCCAAACAGAATCAACTGTTGCCGGAAAACCCTGACTGCGCAGTTTATCTCTAAAGGCATTGGCCTTAGCCTGATCTGTTAAACTGGCTACCTGTACTACCCAACGATGTTTTTCCGCCGCAGGAGCCGAATCCAAGCTTGGTAGCCCCTTGACAGTTTCTTTTTTCTGAGTGTCATTTTCAGCCAAAGCAGGTGGTTCTGATTTAGAGGTTTTTTTAACAGGTTTTTCTAATTTTTCTTCTTCTGTTGAGGCTGTAACCTCGTGCTCTTCTGTTTTCTTATGTGCTTTTTTCTTTGCTGGGGCGGGATTTTCATCTTCCTGAGCAGCGGCTTCAACGTCTTGCGGTGGATTTTCCAATTCTAAATCCTCGGTTTTTTCAGCTTTGTCTATCAAGCCTTCAGAAGCTTTGCCAGCATTATCTTCGGCAGGCTTTGGTTTTACAACAACTTCGGCAGTTTTATCAGGAACTATGGCAGTATTCAGGAGCGGTGAAACCTCCGGTTTGCCGGGAATATCAAGCTCACTAACAACTTGTGCTTTTTTTTCAGCGGGCGAATCAAACAACATCGGCAAAAAAATGATCGCCAAAACTGTCACCACAGCGGTGCCAGCTAATCTATTTTTTAATTTATCATCTATTTCCATTGTTGCACCTTAAGATATTTTCTTGTCAGCCAAATATTCTGACACCAAAAAGAAAGAACCAAAAATTAAAATCAAGTCGTCCTGTCCGGCATGTTGTTTTGCGGCCGAGTAAGCTTCGTTAAAACTTTCAAACCCCATGGCCACCTGATTAATATTTTGCTTTTTAAAACAGGCTTGCATCATTTCTTCAGTTGCTGCGCGTGAGTTTTTCAAAGGTGCAATAAACCAGTCACTGATTTTATCTTTTATCAATTCAATGACACAATTTATATCTTTATCTTTCATCATTGAAAACACTGCGTGAATTTTTTTATCGGCAAAGTTCTCGCTCAAATGCTCAACCAAAGTCCGCACAGCTTGGGGATTATGAGCCACATCCAATAATACCGGAATATTTTCTTCGCACAGCTGAAATCGGCCTAGTAACTGCGCATTTTTCAGCCCCTGATGAATCGCCTTTTCACTCACCGGCAGCAGTTTTTGCATTTGCATTACTGCAAATATCACTGTAGACGCATTGCGAAATTGATGTTCACCTTTTAAAACCGGATAGGGTAAATCAGTGTAACTTTGGTTGATACAGTGCCAGTTCCAGCCCAAAAGCGATTTTTCATAGCTGAAATCTTTACCTAGACAAAACAGCAATGCTTGTTTTTCTTTGGCGCATTGGAAAAGCGATTGCGGCGGCTCCAAATCCCCAATAATTGCCGGGATATTTTTGCGAAAAATCCCGGCTTTTTCCCGTCCTATCGCTTCGCGGGTTCCTCCCAGCCAGTCAACATGATCTATATCGATGCTGCTGACAATCGCAACATCGGGATCAACAATATTCACTGCATCCAGTCTGCCACCCAGGCCAACTTCTAATAACTGCACATCAAGTTTAGCACGGGAAAAAATATCCAATGCTGCTAAAGTACCAAACTCAAAATAACTTAACGATACATCGTCGCGTGCCTTATCTATTCGTTCAAAAGCCTGGCAAATCAGTTCGTCAGACACCGGAACGCCATCAATTTTAATGCGCTCATTATATTTTAGAATATGGGGAGAAGTGTAAGTTCCCACCTTATAGCCTTGAGCTTTGTAAATTCCTTCCAAAAAAGCCACGCATGAGCCTTTGCCATTGGTACCTGCAACCGTAATTGTTACAGGTTTTATATCAGCACGATTAAGTTTTTGAAAAACTAACGCCGCCCGGCTTAAGCCTAAGTCAATAGCACGAGGATGAAGTTCTTCCTGCCAATCCAGCCAGGCTTGTAGTGAATCAAAACGGCTCATATAGCTAGTTACACTGCGTCGTTTTGCTGTTGTTCCTGGGATTCGACAATAACCTCAGCCATTGGCATTTTTGTTACGACTACTTCTGATTCTGCATTGGTGTTTTCTGCCGTTTTTTCCGCAGGAGTGCTACGTCCCATCATTAACATTGCCAAAATGCTACTGATTTTATCGCGCATTTCCCGGCGATCGATAATCATGTCTATCGCCCCATGCTCTTGCAAAAACTCGCTGCGTTGAAAACCCTCCGGTAATTTTTCCCTGACTGTTTGCTCGATAACACGCGGACCGGCAAAACCAATCAAAGCGTTGGGCTCTGCAACATTAATGTCGCCTAACATAGCTAAACTTGCAGAAACGCCCCCCATAGTCGGGTCAGTCATAAAGGAAATATAAGGCAAACCGGCTTCTGATAACTTGGTCAACACTGCGCTGGTTTTGGTCATTTGAAACAAGGAAAACAGCGACTCCTGCATTCTTGCGCCACCACTAGCGGTAAAAACGATAAAAGGAGCTCCAATTTCCAAACTTCTGTTCACACCACGGACAAAACGTTCACCAACAACAGACCCCATCGAGCCGCCCATAAAACTGAAATCAAAAGCTGCCGCCACAATCGGCTGTCCTTTCAGAAAACCTTGCATCACCACTAACGCATCATTTTCCTTGGTTTCTTTTTGCGCTTGCGAAATCCTGTCTTTGTAGCGTTTACTGTCCTTGAATTTTAATGGGTCAACCGGTTTTAAGCCTTTAGCAATTTCCTCACGCCCTTCTTCATCCAAAAACATTGCCAAGCGGGTTCTGGCGCTTATGCGAATATGATGATTACATTTTGGACAAACACTGAAGTTTTTTTCTAATTCGGTGTTATACAAAATCGCATTGCAACTAGGACATTTATTCCACAAACCTTCAGGCACAGTGTTCTTTTTATTAGACGCATTGGTTCTAATAGTGGAAGGGACTAATTTTTCAAACCAACTCATGTTGCAACAGCTCCTAGCTATCCATTGCCAAACGCATGGATGTTAATAATTCAACGATTTCATCTTTGGCTTTTTGCGGATTAGCTAAATTTTCTTCAATCTTGCTAATCAGGGCACTGCCAACCACTACGCCATCTGCAATTGCAGCAACGGTTTTGGCAGTTTGCGCATCTTTCACCCCGAAGCCTACACCCACAGGTAAAGATGTGTTTTTTCGGATTTCGGCCAGCTTGGCTTCGACGTCGGCAGTATTCAAATGTCCCGCACCAGTCACGCCTTTCAAGGACACATAGTAAATATAACCGCTACCTACTGCATCCATTTTTTTAACACGTCCTTCGGTGCTGTTTGGAGCCAACAGAAAAATCTGGTCGATACCTTTTTCTTTCAATAGCTCAACACATTCAGCCGCCTCTTCCGGGGGCAAATCCACGGTTAAAACGCCGTCAATATCGGCTTTATGGGCAGCGTCGGCAAAGGCCTGATAACCCAGCATCTCAACCGGATTCAAATACCCCATTAACACTAAAGGGGTTTTTTTGTCAGTTTGACGAAACTCTTCTGCCAGAGCCAATACTTTTCGCAAGCTCATTTTATGCGCTAAAGCCCGCTCACTGGCGCGTTGAATCACAGGGCCATCGGCCATTGGATCAGAAAAAGGTACGCCTAATTCCAGAATGTCGGCTCCTGCCGCAACCATGGCATGAAGCATCGGCACAGTAAATTCAGGATTTGGATCGCCAACCGTGATAAATGGAATCAAGGCTTTGCGGTTAGCTTGCTTTAGCTCGGCAAATTTGGCAGCTAAACGACTCATAGTTTAATCCCCTCACGCTGTGCTATGGTGTGCATATCCTTATCTCCGCGACCGGATAAATTGACAATAATAATTTGCTCTTTAGTCATCGTGGGAGCCAGTTTCATGGCATAAGCCATCGCATGACTGGACTCCAAAGCCGGAATAATTCCTTCCATACTGGTCAAGGCATGAAAACCCTCCAAAGCTTCATCGTCAGTAATGCTGACATATTCAGCGCGACCAGTATCTTTTAGCCACGCATGTTCAGGCCCAACTCCTGGATAATCCAAACCTGCGGAAATGGAATGGGTTTCGATAATTTCGCCGTCATCATCGGCCATTAAATAAGTGCGGTTACCATGTAAAACTCCTGGACGACCTGCACATAAGGCTGCGGAATGTCTGCCGGTTTCAATGCCATCCCCGGCCGCTTCGACACCATACATTTTCACGCTGGTATCATCTATGAAAGGATAAAACAAACCAATGGCATTCGAGCCTCCGCCCACGCAAGCAACCAACGCATCAGGCAAACGACCTACTTGCGCTAAACATTGTTGTTTGGCTTCGCGACCGATAATCGCTTGAAAATCACGCACCATGGCAGGATAGGGATGAGGGCCTGCGACCGTGCCGATAATATAAAAAGTGTTGTCGACATTAGTCACCCAATCACGCAAGGCTTCGTTTAAGGCATCTTTCAGGGTTTTAGAGCCGGATTCAACCGGTACAACCGTTGCACCTAACAGTTTCATCCGATACACATTTAAGGCTTGACGCTGCACGTCTACTGCCCCCATATAAACGACGCATTCCAGACCTAATCGTGCTGCGACTGTTGCCGTTGCCACTCCATGCTGACCTGCACCAGTTTCGGCAATAATTCGGGTTTTGCCCATTCTTTTCGCTAACAAAGCTTGACCGACAGTGTTATTAACTTTATGTGCGCCGGTGTGATTTAAATCTTCACGCTTTAAATAAATCTGTGCCCCACCCAAAGCTTTGCTCCAGCGCTCCGCATAATACAAAGGCGATGGGCGACCGACATAATCCTGCAAATCGGCATCCAGTTCGGCGATAAAATCAGGATCATCAATATAACGCTGATAAGCTTCGTTCAGTTCACGTATCGGCTCCATTAAAGTTTCAGCTACAAACATCCCCCCGTAAGGGCCAAAATGTCCGCGCTCATCCGGCATATTATATTTATCTGTCATCTTAACTTCTGTCACCTTCATTGACCTGTGTGATAAACGCCGCCATCTTGGCGACATCCTTAAACCCTTTTTTTATTTCTACACCACTGCTGACATCCAGCGCATAAGGTCGCACTGTTTGCACTGCTTGTTTGGCATTTTCAACGCTTAAGCCACCTGCCAAAATAATCGGCAAGTCGCATTGTTTCGGAATTAAATCCCAATCAAAACTATGTCCTGAACCGCCTTTTACATCAGGATGATAGGCATCGAGCAACAATCCCGCTGCATCGTGATAGTGTTTTGCCAAGCCTGAAATATTAACGCCTGCATGAATTTGCAACGCCTTAATATAAGGTTTGGCATAAATCCGGCAGTCTTCGGCAGCCTCTTCGCCATGAAACTGAATACAATCAATCGCGACATTGGCTAATACTTCCCGAATCCGCGCTTGCTGTTCATTTACAAATAACGCCACTACGGTAGTAAAAGCCGGCAAGTCGCGAACAATCTGTTGTGCTTGTTCTATTTCAACATTGCGTGGGCTCGGTGGATAAAACACCAGACCGATTGCATCAACACCTAATTTTGCTGCCTGAATCGCTGCCATTGCAAAATTCTCACCAGTTCCTTTTGAAAAAAGCGCCATTTCTTCCATAGAACCAGCAATATCACTTGCTACCTGCTTTGGTAATACCCCATTTAATCGAGCAGTATTACCCAATGTGGAAGCCATATTCTCACCCACACTTTGAGATGCTCCTTGTAAATTACCAAACGCATTTACCAATGTAGCAGCTTCTTCTCCGCTAGTCCCTAGACTCGTTGCCAAAACATTTGTATTAAGTTGTGATAAGAATGTTGCTTTATTAACATCACCACTTAATTTTGCCATTTGTG
>CAIQWF010000089.1 GCA_903875455.1 uncultured Pseudomonadota bacterium | reverse complement strand
TCAGGTGGCCGAGTTACAAATTCGTGCCGCTCTATTAAATCGTTTCACTTATCTTGGCACACCCATGACAGTTGCTATAGCATAAAACTGTTTTGGGGTTGGGGAGGCTTGGAACAAATTTGATTTGTGCAACAAAGCCTCTATCAATACAAAAAAACAGGGGCATTTAGTTTTTAATCACACAGACTTCAACTTTAAAGTGTTTTTGTGAAATCAGTCAAGGAATATATAAATTTTTTATGCTAAAAATTTTATAGCATTTACTAGACTCTCTATCTTCTTAGCTGCCAGGATGCAGTGGTCAAGTAAAAAGAGAAGCTTGTTTTTTCAATTCCAGTTGGACGAAAGATACATATCGCATAGTTGATGAATTTTATCGACGATTCTTGCTTGATGCCACAATCTTCAAGCACTAAAAATACCAGCGATATTCCATACTGATAACCTGCGGCGATAAACCAAATTCACTTTTCAAATTGACATCAGCTGTTTTTTTACCAAATGGCAAATTGATACTTAAAGCCAGCTCCGACTCATCGCTGACTGAATAATTGGCATATAAAGCCAGCAAACTGGAATTATCTATGTTGTTATATAAAAAAGTCGCGTTACCGCTTAATAACGGCGTGACTTCATAGCTTACACCTAATGCAGTATAAAGTCTGGCCAAATAAGGACTGGTCGCATTTGGGTTGTTTAGAAGTTTACTAGCATAACCATTGACATTATTTGCTCCAGCACCATGATAAAACTGTTCCACTCGTAAAGTGAAAGTATTTTCCCAGCGATGTTCAAAACTTAAGGCAAATTCCAAACTGCTTTTTTGCCCGACTTGCTGCGGGAAATTAGCATGACCTTCGCCGCGAATTCCTAACCACTCAAAAACTTCGCCCTGAAAATCCAGCCCGATAATTTCGCTTTTACGCACCTTTCCGCCAATGATTGCCCATTCAAACTTATTCACAACGGTAGAAAGCCTGGCTAAATAGGAGGTTCTGTCCAGATTGGGGTTATTGCTCCAGCCGCTGTCGCGATGTGCGTCAGGCCTATAACCCAACACGCTAATTAAGGAAAGTTGCGAAAATTCGCCCAGTTGAATATCGACTCGCGCCGCGTCCACACCACCTTTATAGGTGCGGTAAAAAGTCTGTGCCGCAAAAGGCGAGAAAAAATCATTCGGCGTGAAGAAAAAAGTTGCAGCTAAATTCAGCGGCTGCCGCCCGATTTTAAAAGTAAAACCTTTATCAATATATTGCAGATTGAAACGGTCAAACTGCAATTGCGCCTGCTTTTCAAGATTTGTCCAGGCTAGTGAGTCGCTGCGCTCTATTCCCGGTCTTTGTGGAAAACGACTGACGCCGGTTTGCAAGCTATGCGGAACATAACTTTGTTCGGCATGAATCTCCAACGACAAAGTTTTATCCCATTTACCACTTAACATAAACCGCCCTATTGCACCGCCTGAAACAATATTTTCCTTTTGATAAAAAATTGCGTTGTCTGGATTTTGCAAAGCTATTCCAAAGCCGCGTAACAAGCCGGTCGCTTCCAGTTTTTGCCCATCGTTTTCCCATTGATAAAAAGCGTGGGCAGGGCATGACAGAGCAGTTAATAACAGCGACAGGAAAGTTTGTTTAATTTTAGTCTTTGCGTAAATCCGCTTCAATATGTCCATCCAGCACCTTGATAATGCGTTTGGCTCTGTCCATCACATGCTGGTCATGGGTGGAAAACAGAAAAGTGATGTTGTATTGCCGGTTTAATTCCTGCATCAAATTGAGCAGGGCTTCAGCGGTGTGCGAATCAACATTGGCGGTGGGTTCATCCGCTAACACAATCGCCGGTTTGGTGACGATAGCGCGGGCAATTGCGACCCGCTGTTGCTGGCCACCGGACATTTCATCGGGGCGACGATGTTCCAAACCTTCCAAACCGACAGATTTTAAGGTCGCCATCACCCGCTGCTGGCATTCTTTATCGCTGACACCTTGCAAAGTTAATACAAACGCGGCGTTTTCGTAGGCAGTCATCACTGGAATCAAATTGTAAGCCTGAAACACAAAACCAATCCGGTTTTTCCTGATGTCAGAAAGTTTTGAGCGGTTCAGGGTTGAAAGATCAATATTATCTATCCAGACTTTGCCGGAACTTGCCACATCCAGACCGCCAATCATGTTTAAAATGCTGGTTTTACCAGAACCGGAAGGACCGCACAACACGGCAAAATCTCCGTTTTGGATTTCCAACGAGACGTTATCAACAGCAGTAACGGTCAATTTTCCCTGCTGATAGATTTTGCTGAGATTCTCTAGTCTCACGATTGCTTTCGAGGTGGATTCGGGAGATTGTTGCGGCATTTTTTACAGGACGATGAAAGTATTTAAGTCACGGATGTTATCAGAATAGTTTAAAGTTGTTCTCAGCAGAAAACCATTTGAAAATTTTTACGTTACAATACCTTGTTTTTAAAAAATACGAGCAACTGATGGAAATCAAAGATAAATCAATCGAAGTTTTTCTGGATGAATTGGCCGGCAAAGCAGCAACACCGGGTGGTGGCAGTGCCGCTGCGGTGATGGGAGCACAATCCGCCGCCCTAACCAGTATGGTGTGCAATTTAACCATCGGCAAACCGAAATATGCCGAAGTGGAAACACAAATGCAGGAGTTACTGGCAAAATCGGAAAACTTGCGCCAAACCTTAATCGGCATGATTAAAGCGGACGTGGATGTATTTGACCGGTTAATGGCCTGTTATGGCATGGCGAAAGAAACGGATGCAGAAAAGGCAGAACGCAGTGCCGCAATTCAATCCGTATTAAAAGAAGCCACCGAAGTACCGTTAGCCTGTGCCAAAGCCTGTGCGGAAGCAATCGCACTGAGCCGGATTGCCGCTGAAAACGGTAATCTGGGTGTGATTAGTGATGCAGGCGTAGCGGTAATGGCGGGTTATGCCGGCTTAAAAAGTGCAGCTTTAAATGTTTATATCAACGCTGGTAGCTTGAAAGACCGGGAATTTGCTGAAGTTAAATTAGCTGAACTGACTGAAATTCTGGGGAATGCCGATGTCTCAACAGAAGAAATTTACCAACTTGTCAAAAATAAATTATAAAAGACTTCTGTTTTTTTCCGTTGCGGTGTTACTGTCAGGCTGTGTCAGCTTGGGAAAAGGGGTAACACAGGCTTTTTTGGAAAAGCACGCCGAAAATGATACTAGGGTCTGTGAGATATGGGGCACCGGATTCGCCGGCATAGCGCCATATTTGCATAAAGATAACGGCAAGATGAAAGTGTTGATGGTGCATGGCGTGGGGAATCATCTTCCCGGTTATGGCACTGAATTTTCTGAAAAACTGGCGAAAGAACTGGATTTGCCGGTCATGTCAAAACAGCATAAAAATATCGCTTTGACAGATCCGCTGGATAAAAATAAAAAGCTTGGAAATCTGCGGATTAACCGCTTTCTGGACAGCACCAAGACCAAAGAATTGCTGTTTTATGAATTAACCTGGTCAGAAATTACTGCCAAGCAAAAAGAAGTGTTGGCTTACGATAATTCGGGGGAATATTCGTTTCGGCGGGCAAAAATCAATGACCTGATGAAAAAGTTCTCCAATGACACCGGCCCCGACCCGATTATTTATCTGGGCGAAAGTAAAAATGATATTTTGACTGCTTTTGTCCAATCGTTTTGCTGGATGACGACCGGCGATTGGGAACAACTACCGCAGGAGGGAAACTCAAGCTGTATGCTAACTACGCTTGCGCCGCTGGAAACCATTGCGCACGATCATTATGCGTTTGTAGCACATAGCTTGGGCAGCAGAATTACCATTGACGGCTTGCAACTCATTGCCGAAAAACTGGGTTCTCCTAAACAAAAAAATGCGGCCACTCAACAGAGTCTGGCGGCCGCGCTCAAAACCAAGCATATCCCGATTTACATGATGTCCAATCAGTTGCCGATGTTGCAATTGGGACGGACTTTGCCACAAATGAATGGTAAGACAGCCGAGTTTTGCCAACAAAGTGGCGCACATTATTCTGAACGGATGCTGGCAAAAACTTCGATTATTGCTTTTAGCGATCCGAATGATTTGCTCAGTTATGGCATTCCTGACCGGTTTGCGGAAAAATATCTGGATTCGCGGCTGTGCGTGGAGGTTACCAATATCAATATTAATGTAGCGACCGTGTTTGATGTGTTCGGCTTGGGTGAAGTGGCAAATCCTTTGGAAGCCCATATTGGTTATGATACTGATGACCGGGTGATTGCCTTGATTGCCAAAGGGGTTGGTAATGAAAATACTGCTGAGATTGTGAAAAAACGTTGTCGCTGGATTGAAACGATAGATTAGTTAGCCATTTTCACCCTGCTTAACTTTGCTAAATCGTTTGGAAATTTTAAGCTATGTGCTAAGTTTTGCAGGGCTGAAATTATTTTAGGAGTTTTTATCACAGCTCTTATTGATTTTTTACTCCCGCCGCCAACTGGTTTTATTCCCCGGCATATCCTCCAAAATCACCCCTTCCTGTTTCAAACTTTCCCGAATCTGATCCGCTTCCGCCCAATTTTTAGCGGCTTTTGCATCCAAACGCGCCTGAATTTGCAGCTCAATCTCTTCATTCGACAAACCAGAGCTAGCCACTTCCCCGCCTTTTAAAAATTCCTCCGCATCGTCTTGTAAAATGCCTAAAACAGAAGCTAACGAATGTAAGCTATAAGCTAATGTTTGCGTTTGCGCTGACTGTTCCGTTTTCGCTTTGTTCAACTCCCGCGCCAAATCAAACAATACTGACAAGGCCACCGGCGTATTAAAATCATCATTCATCGCCTCTTCAAAACGAGCTTTAAAGTCCGCATTAATTTCAGCTTCAACAATCTCAATCCCACGCAACGCCGTATAAAGCCGCGTTAAAGCGGTTTGCGCTTCATTCAGTTGCTCATCGGAATAATTTAACGGGCTGCGGTAATGACTGGAGAGAATAAAAAAGCGAATAATTTCAGGGCGATATTGTTTCAACACTTCGCGCACGGTGAAAAAATTGCCCAGCGATTTGGACATTTTTTCTTCATTCACGCGCACAAAACCGTTGTGCATCCATAAATTGACGAACTTTTCGCCGGTCGCACCTTCAGATTGTGCGATTTCATTTTCGTGGTGCGGAAACTGCAAATCCATACCGCCGCCGTGAATGTCAAAATGATTGCCTAAACAACAAGTGGACATCGCCGAGCATTCAATATGCCAGCCCGGACGACCGTTGCCCCAAGGCGATTCCCAAAACGGTTCGCCAGCTTTTGCCATTTTCCACAATACGAAATCGAGCGGATTATTTTTCGCCGCATCCACATCCACCCGCTCACCGGCTTGCAATTCGTCGAGTTTTTTTCCTGATAACTGACCGTAATTTTTGAACTTGGACACCGCGTAAAACACATCACCATTTTTACCAACGTAGGCAAAACCATTGGTAATGAGTTTTTCAATAATGCCGATAATATCGGCGATAGACTGGGTCGCTTTCGGCTCAATATCCGGCGGCAATACGTTTAAAGCCCGTTCATCTTCGTGCATGGCTTCAATAAAGCGTTCTGTTAATGTGTTAATTTCTTCGCCGTTTTCATTGGCGCGGTTAATAATTTTGTCATCAATATCCGTAACATTGCGCACATAGGTCAATTCATAACCTTGATGGCGGAAATAACGCGCCACTGTGTCAAACACCACCATTACCCGCGCATGACCGATATGACAATAATCATAAACCGTCATGCCGCAGACATACATGCCGACTTTACCAGCAACTCTGGGAGTAAAAGTTTCTTTTTTTCGGGTTAAGGTGTTATATATTTTCAACATTTTGCTTAAATTGTGAGGTGATAAGCTACAAAACCGTTCAATCTACCAAGTGTGTGCTTCTCTTTCAACCTAAAAACACATAAAATTCTCATCTGCATCACTAATTTAGGAAAACAATGCGTAACATTATTCTCGCTCTGATGCTTTTTTCATTTTCAACTCTTTTATTTGCCAAGGAAAACAAGATGTCAGACACAGCGTCTAAAGTAAAATTAACCACTTCATTAGGTGCGATTGTTATTGAACTGAACAACGCGAAAGCGCCTATTTCTGCTGCCAACTTTCTGACTTATGTGAAAGAAGGTTTTTATAACGGCACCATTTTTCACCGTGTGATTCCCGGCTTTATGGCACAAGGCGGCGGTTTCGATACCAGTTTTACGCAAAAAAACACTCACGCTGAAATTCAGAATGAAGCGGATAATGGCTTGAAAAACAAACGCGGCAGCATTGCCATGGCGCGGACCAACGCTCCTCATTCTGCCAGCTCACAGTTTTTTATCAACTACAAAGACAATAGCTTTTTAGATCACACTGGCAAAAATGCCAGCGGTTGGGGTTACGCGGTATTTGGTGAAGTGGTTGAAGGAATGGATGTGGTTGATGCGATGGCAAAAGTGCCAACCGGCAATCGCGGCTATCATGGCGATGTCCCAAAAACTGACATCGTGATTGAAAAAGCGGAAGTTTTAGAATAAACACAGTCCGCCACCGATATAAAAACCGCCTTTGGCTTTTTGACCATTGGCGGTTTTTTTATGCGTTAGTGAATATGGACCTGGCGGGTTTTAACCGAATCACTTCTGCGCAAAGCATACTTTTCTGCCAAATCACCCTGTTTTTTACTGCCATCTTCATTCAGCTGAATCAAAGTCTCGTCATTTTCAATCTGATAGTGATGCGGAACTTCTCCGCCCTTTTTTGGAGTTAAAACAAGAACTTTGTTTAACTCATCCCATTTATACTTACCTTTTTCATAATACTCGCGTGAAGAATCTCTTGCCGGCTGAGTGACTAGCAGATAATTGTTATTTTGTTTCAACGACAAGGTTGTTTTAATGCCTGCGCAATCATTGCAAGGCACATAGCCGTAAAAAACCCCGTGAAAATCCTTGCTTTTATCAATATGCTTGGCATGTGCGGAGTGTTCATCTTTCTGTTGCATTTCACGGGCTTTGAGAAACATTTGCTGGTCCGATTCCGCCATTGCAGGCTGAACAGAGTAGAGACAACCAAAAAGTAACCAAGCCAGATTGTGTTTTAATTGTTTTTTTAATGCTTGCATGTGTGTTCCTTGGGAGTTGAGTTAGTTTTTAAGATTTTATCACTAAGCTTGGAACAATAAAAAATCACTATGAATTTTAAAGTGCAGGTATGTATAAAATGCCGTTATTTAAGTTTTTATAAGCTGAATTTAGCAATAGACACAGATAAACATTAAAAGATTGCTGTAAACGCGATAAAATAGCCAATCGCAGCAAAAAAACAGTCAGGCTATTAATTCTGCATAGCTCTGAGCTTGGTTTTACAATTTTTAACATTGGAATAAAAAAGACACACTATGGATCTTAAATTTCTTGATTTTGAACAACCCATCGCTGAATTAGAAGCAAAAATAGAAGAACTTCGCAAAGTAGAGTTTGACAACGAAATTAATATTTCTGATGCCATCCAGCAGTTGGAAGAAAAGAGCGAAGCTTTAACGTCCAGTATTTTTTCCAAACTTTCAGATTGGCAAATTTCACAGCTATCCAGACATCCAGGTCGTCCTTATACTTTAGACTACATTGATCTGATGTTTACCGATTTTCATGAGCTGCACGGTGATAGGGCGTATGCGGATGATCCTGCCATTGTTTGCGGGTTGGCGCGTTTGGATGGGCAGGCGGTGATGATTATCGGCCATCAAAAAGGTCGGGATACCAAAGAAAAAATCTATCGCAACTTTGGAATGCCACGTCCTGAGGGTTACCGGAAAGCGTTGCGGGTTATGAAAATGGCCGAGAGATTTAAGTTACCGATCATCTGTTTAATTGATACGCCGGGAGCCTATCCGGGAATTGGAGCAGAAGAGCGCGGACAAAGTGAGGCAATTGCCAGAAATCTGTTTGAGATGGCCAAATTAAAAACGCCGGTAATTTGTACCGTTATTGGAGAAGGCGGTTCTGGAGGTGCCTTGGCAATCGGAGTGGGAGACCGTTTGATTATGATGGAATACAGCACTTACTCGGTGATTTCACCCGAAGGATGTGCTTCTATTTTATGGAAAAGTGCCGATAAATCCCAACTTGCTGCCGAAGCAATGGGAATTACTTCTGATAGAGTCAGAGAGCAAGGTTTTCTGGATGAAGTCGTTCGTGAACCTTTGGGCGGTGCGCATCGGAATTTTCAATTCACCGCGTTAAATCTGAAAGAAACTTTGTTGCGGCATTTGGCCGAGTTAAAAAGCGAGCCTTTAGAAGATATGCTGGAAAAACGTTATAAGCGCATGATGAGTTATGGTGCTTATAGTGATGAAGCGGTGAAGTAAACCGTCGCAAAAATTGCTGTCAAAGAGCGCTGATTGTTTAGTTGTAAAAAAGCGTTGAAAAGTTACTTTTGAAAGGGAAAATATTCAACGCTCTTTTCTGCAAAATTTGAAGATTTTTGTACGGTTTTTTATATGCTTTCTGGTTTCAAAAAATAGTTTTTTCAGGCTGACTGAACAGCGTTTCCAATCAGATATTTTCACAATGGTAATCGCTTAAACAGAAATCGCCGCTTTAATATGCGGGTGCGGGTCGTAACCGACCAGCTCAAAATCTTCGTACTGGTAATCAAAAATGGAGTCGGGGCGGCGATTAATCAGCAATCGCGGTAACTCTTTTGGCTGACGTTGTAATTGCTGTTGAGCCTGCTCCAAATGATTCAGATACAAATGCACATCGCCGCCGGTCCAGACAAAATCCCCCAAACCTAAGTCACATTGCTGGGCAATCATCTGGGTAAGCAGCGCGTAACTGGCAATATTAAACGGCACCCCCAGAAAAGTATCGCAACTGCGCTGATAAAGCTGGCAGGACAATTTGTTATCAGCGACATAAAACTGAAACAGCGCATGACAAGCCGCCAGAGCCATTTTTCCCTGTTTCACATTGGCTTGCGGACTAATCGTTTCATCCGGTAAATCCGCCACATTCCAGGCCGAAACTATCATCCGCCGACTATTCGGGGTGTGCTTTAGCTGCTGGATAACCTGAGCAATCTGGTCGATATGGCGGCCATCAGCCGTGGGCCAACACCGCCACTGTGCACCATAAACCGGCCCCAAGTCACCCTTTTCATCCGCCCATTCATCCCAGATTTTTACCCCATGTTGATGTAAATAAGCTAAATTGGTATCGCCTTGCAAAAACCATAACAGCTCATGAATGATGGATTTTAAGTGCAGTTTTTTGGTTGTCACCAACGGAAAACCCTCCGCCAGATTAAAGCGCATTTGATGACCGAAAATGGATTTGGTGCCGCTGCCGGTTCGGTCGCCTTTCACTGCGCCTTCATTAAGGATTTTTTCCAGAAGTTGTAAATATTGTTTCATCGTTATCAGTCAAAAAGAGGATGTTTTTTTTCAGCTGCCATTTTAGCACGATGAAAACTAACATTTGCGGTACACTGAATTCCTTGAAAGTCTCCAGATTGACAGAGCGTTTTAAATAAAATGACCACTAAACCACCTTATTTTTACCTGCGTATCAGCATTTATACTTTGCTGATTTTGTCTGTGCTGTTGGTGGCAGTGATTAAAAAACCACGATTTTTTAATCGTCTAGGACTGTTGCCGCAGCAAGCCGAGTTTTGGCCGCTGCTGGGCGACAACATCCGCAAAGCAAATGCAATCGAGATTGACAAACCGCAGTTACAACGTTGGCTAAAAGAAAAGCCGCAAACTTTATTTTTAGTGGACGTGCGCACCCCGGAAGAATATCAGCTTGGCCATATCGCTGGAGCTGTTTCACTGCCGTTAGCAGAGTTTGAATCAGGCAGTGCAGTTGCGCTGATAAAAACACAGCGAAAAAACCGGCAACTGGTGACTTATTGCGCATCGGGCTGGCGTTCTTACAAAGCGTTAACAATCCTTAAAAATAATGGGATTATCGGCTGGAATTTAACCGGCGGTTATGAGGCGTGGTGAGTTTGGTTACGGATAAGATGAATAAAAACATAACCGGCAACATGAATCAATCATGCTCATCGACCTGATAATCTCTTAAGGCGGTTTTAAAGCTGTTAATCGGTGAAATGGTGGCATTAATCAGCACAATTGCCAGCCCAATACCATAAATAAACTCAAGGCCGCTGTGGGTTCCCCAATACAGATAGCTCATAAAACTGCTGGCAATGGCAACTGATAAAACCGACTGCACAATCAACAAGGTAAAATTGCGGGTGGTGATATTGGAACTGTTAATAAAGCCAAAAACCAGTGAACATAAATAAAGCACAAACAGCGATTTCTCTATCAGTCCGTCAGTTGGAATCGCGGCTTGCTGCAAAGTCACCAACGTGGCAATAATGACAAAATTCCAGGGTAAAGCGGCAATCATGCCCATGTTTGTTTCCTCTTCAGATAGAAAGTAATCCGGCTCGAACCCTGTCATTATAGCAGGCGAGAAGAAGTATTGATTTTTTTGCAATCATGTTATTCTTAAAATATCGTTCATTTTTTTAAGTGTGGCAAAAATGTCAAAAACCTATCCTGTTGTATTGTGTTTTTCAGGTCACGATCCCAGTGGTGGCGCGGGTGTGCAGGCTGATATTGAAACATTGACCAGTCACCATTGTCATTGTGTCAGCGTTATTACCGCCTTGACCGAACAGGACTCGCGGGATGTGAAAAAAATGCTGCCGCAAACGCCGGAAAACATTATCAGCCAGGCCAATACCTTGTTTGATGACATGCCGATTGCTGCGATTAAAATTGGTCTGGTTGGACATCACGAAACCGCTCAGGCCATTTCCAGTATTTTGCAGCAGCATCCTGAGATTCCGGTGGTATTTGATCCCGTGTTAGCCGCCGGTGGCGGTACCTCTTTGGCAAATGCGCAACTGCTTGAGGCCATGACCGAGTTTTTATTGCCGTACACCACCATTTTGACCCCAAACACTATGGAAGCGCGACAATTGACAAAACTCGATGAGCTTGACGCTTGCGGTTTGGCGTTGCTGGAAAAAGGCTGCCAATATGTGCTGGTTACCGGCAGTCACGAATCTACCCCACACGTGGAAAACCGTTTGTTTCATAAACAACAGATGATAGAGGTATTTAGCTGGAACAGACTGCCTTACAGTTATCATGGTTCAGGTTGTACTTTAGCCAGCAGTATCGCCGGTTTGCTCGCACAGAATTTGGATGGCTTTTCCGCGATCGCCGAAGGTCAGGATTACACCTGGAACGCTTTGAACTTTGCTTATAAAGTGGGTAAAGGTCAGCATAATCCAAACCGGTTTTTCTGGGTTGAGGGCCGCGAATGAGGTTTCCCAATGCCGGTTTATACGCCGTTACCCAAACCGAAAACAAAAGCTGTGAACAGGTGCTGGCTGAAGTTGCCGCCGCTATAAAAGGTGGGGCGGTGGTGGTTCAATATCGTGATAAAAATCCCATTGATGCAGTTTATCTGGCGACCGAATTATTAAACCTGTGCCGCTCGCGGAATGTGCCGTTAATCATTAATGACGATGTCGAGTTAGCGGCACAGATTGGCGCGGACGGTGTGCACCTTGGCAAGCATGACGGCGATATTCAACAGGCAAAACAACGTTTGGGGGAAAACGCAATTATCGGTGTGTCTTGTTATAATGATGTAAATCTGGCACTTGCCGCACAACAGCAAGGGGTAACTTATGCGGCGTTTGGACGGTTTTTTTCTTCGTCTTCCAAGCCGTTAGCCGCGCCTGCACAAGTTGAAACTTTAAGGGAAGCCAAATCGAAACTTAAAATTCCCATTGTGGCAATCGGCGGGGTTTTGCCCGAAAACGGCGGACTGCTATTAAATGCCGGGGCAGATTTATTGGCGGTAATCGGTGGGATTTTTGACCATGATGCAGAAGCCTCGGCACGAGCCTATCAAGCCTTGTTTAAAGCCTAGGCAATGAAGCAAAGTTTTATTTTCCTAAGCTGTTTATTGCTGTGTGCCTGTAGCAATGTCGATAAAAATTTTGATAAAGCTGTTGAATCAACGCTGAGCGGCGGCAAAAAGATTGCTTTTACTTTTGAGCTTGGCAATTGTCTGGCCTGTCATGTAATTGCTGAGGGAGACGCCCCCGGAAATATCGGCCCAGAGCTTAAATCATTGCCCTTACGCTTTAAAGATAAAACGCAATTGCACCAGTTTATCTGGGATGCGACGCAATTTAACCCCAACACCAGTATGCCGCCGTTTGGAAAAAACAAAATTCTTAACGATGACGAAATCAAGCAACTGGTTGATTATCTTTGGGAATTAAAATAATTCTGTCAACGAATGATATAAACAGCGGAGTTTGCCATGCCTGACACCCGTAGAGCTTTTTTAAAAGCCTCTATTGCCTTGAGTGCTTACAGTTTTGCTACTGCCACGGGGTTGATTGCCCCGACTACCTCGCAAGCGGATTGGCTGGCTGATTTTTTTGCCCCGGCGACACTGGATGAAACGGTAAAAAAAACGCTTAATATCGCCGGTGCCGCAAAAATTAACAGCACTGACAAAATCGAGTTGAAGTTGCCAAGCATTGCTGAAAACGGCGCGGTCGTACCGATCAGCATTACCAGCACCCTGAAACTGGTGGAACAATTTTATATTTTTGTGGAAAAAAATCCGGTGCCACTAGCGGCAATCTTTAATTTATCCCCCGATCTTGAACCGTTTGTGTCCACCCGATTAAAAATAGCCGAAACCTGCGAGGTGATTGTGGTCGCCAAAGCCGCAGCCCAACTCTATCGAACCCAGCAAACCGTCAAAGTCACTATCGGCGGCTGTGGAGGCTAAGATGTCCAGCATTAAAATTCGTACCAAACGCATGGACGGCAAAACCCAAATCAGAACCCTGATTTCTCATCCAATGGAGCACGGACGCAACAAAGACCCCAAAACCGGCCAGCTGATTCCGGCGCATTTTATTCAGGAATTAATCGTAAAACATAACGACAAGGTGATTGTCAGCGGCGATATGGGCGCGGGAATTTCCAAAGACCCTTATTTTGCGTTTATGCTCAAAGGCGGGGAAATTGG
>CAIQWF010000088.1 GCA_903875455.1 uncultured Pseudomonadota bacterium | reverse complement strand
TCCCTTTAACTTTTGCAGAACCGCACAAAGTGTTAGCTGTTTTGCAATGGATATTGGAAGAATCCTTACAGGAAAAACAATGAAGCCCCGACCAATTCCAACCAATGATTTAATCAAAGAACATCCGCAATTAACTGAAAAAGCCTTGATTGATTTTGTCAACGGCATTGAAGTGATGGATGACCATATTCGATTTAGAGAAACCATTAATCAAAGCTTTGGCAGCCGTTTGTGGAATGATTTAATCGGACAATCCCATTTAAGACAGCAAACCATTGACCAGCACGTTAATGAATCATTAAGAGCGGTTTCCAGTTTTTTGCAACAGTTAGAACAGCAACAAATCCACAGTGATTTAGCACTGGCAAAAGTGTCTGAAAAATTGGCAGAAACCCGCGCTGGTGTCATGCGCTTAAATGCAAAACACAATGAATTAGCGCAGCAGGTGAATGTTTTAATTTCAGCATTTGAGCGTTTGGATAGCCAATACAACGCATTAGCTGAGAAAGTGCAGCAAGTGGATAATGGGAGGTTAGCTTCCCAGCAATTGGAAGCGGTATTTGATAAATGGAAAGCCGGACGCTTAAATCATTATCCGGTCATGGTGCGTTTATATTTGGTATTTGACGAATTGCACTGGGGCGATTTTGGCAATTATTGCCGTCAATACAATTTGGAGCATGAAATTAGCCGTTTAATTCAGCAGGCGAAAGATAAAGCGTTGACTCAACTGAAAGAAGATTTGCAACCCAAACAAACCGTCTGGGCATGGCAAGAACAGTTAGCTACGGAGATACAAAAATTACCAGAGGATTATCAGCAACTGTTAGCGTATTTAACGAACGATGCTCAAGTGGAAATAACGCCTATGTTTTGGGCGGTAAATCGGTTAGCCAACGGCAAGCAGGATTTGGCGGGTTGTAAAAAATTACCGATTGTTTTTAATGCAGACAGCGTGATTCAATCGTTTGCACGCGATTTTGGAGCAAGAAATGCACAACAATAATTCTAAAGTCGGATTGGTTTTATCCGGCGGCGGCGCAAAAGGTGCGTATCAAGTCGGCGTATTGCGCTATATGGCGGAAGCCGGAATGAAAGTGGATGCGGTTGCGGGGGCAAGTATCGGCGCATTAAACGGTGCGATTGTTGCCAATGCGAAAGATTTAACCGAAGCCAGCAATCATTTATCTGAATTATGGCAGTTATTAGCGGATGATTCGCCATTGAAAATGAACAAATTAGCGGTTGTACCGTATTTAGGCTTTTTACTTTTAATGGGCAGTCGCCGTTTTTCTCCCATGATGCTGACGGCAATGGCAGCCATGAATCAATTAAAAAAAATTCCATTGCCGGAGGAAATTCAACCTTTTGCCGAAGTATTCAAAGTGAATCGTGGCATGTTTGAACATTCGCCGGTGAGAAACTTAATAGAACGTTATACCTCACCCGAATCTTTACAAAATGGTTTACCGCTTTATATTTCCGCCTATGAATCCGATGATTTATTGACGGACTTAAGCAAAACTTTTGCCGCCGCCGTTGGTATTTCAGAAACAAAAGCTTCTGATTTTTTTCATGTACAGTCTTTTCCATTTGAAAAACAACAAGATGTGATTATGGCTTCGGCAGCGTTACCGTTTCTTTTCGCAGCGCAAAAAATCAACGGTAAATTTTATTCTGACGGTGGCATCGGCGGCTGGACAAAATCACAAGGCAATACACCGATTACACCTTTGATTGAACAAGCCAAATGTAGCCATGTTATTGTTACCCATTTAACCGATGGCAGTTTTTGGAATCGTCACGATTTTCCTGAGACGACTATTTTAGAAGTCAGACCGAAACAGCCGATTGCCAAAGAAAGAATGGATAAAGATTTACTCGGCTTTAAAGCCGATAAAATCAATCAATGGATAGAACAAGGTTATGAAGATGCGAGTCGTTGTATTGGTAATGTATCAAAAGCTTTGCAATTACAAACAGCTCATCAAGCGGCAATAGAAAACCGCAATCAGGCAGTAGCAAATTTAGAGGACGATTTTTTTATCGATTGAATGAAAAGTTCGAGCTGGGTTCAGAACGTCGTGAGACAGTTCGGTCCCTATCTGCCGTGGGCGTTTGA
>CAIQWF010000087.1 GCA_903875455.1 uncultured Pseudomonadota bacterium | reverse complement strand
TGGAGCTCATAACCGGATTTGAACCGGTGACCTCTTCCTTACCAAGGAAGTGCTCTACCTACTGAGCTATATGAGCGCTGTAACAATAGAACTTTGGAGCGGGTGATGGGAATCGAACCCACGTGATCAGCTTGGAAGGCTGGAGTTCTACCATTGAACTACACCCGCAGTAGCCTCAGAAAATGATGGTGGAGAGGGGAGGATTCGAACCTCCGAAGGCAGAGCCAGCAGATTTACAGTCTGATCCCTTTGGCCGCTCGGGAACCTCTCCGAAACATTGAGTTGCACATTGTAACTTCAAAAAAAATCCCCGTCAAGAAGTATTTTTGCAGTGCTGCTTATTTAATTTATTTCATTCATAACAACAGTCATTTCACCGGCAACAATACGGGGCAAAAACTTTAGACCTGAATCAAACACAGCCTCTATCAACTCAGACTCAGACTTTGCTGGATTTGACAACACATAATCGGCAACTGCTTTTCCAGCTATCGGCCTGCCAATCCCAATTCTCAATCGATAAAAATCCTTTGAATCGAGATGAGCAATAATATCGCGCAAACCGTTATGCCCGGCATGACCGCCGCCTTTTTTCAGCTTCACCACCCCGGCGGGAAAATCCAGCTCGTCATGCACCACTAAAATCTCATCCGCCTGAAATTTATAATAGCGAATCACCGCCCCTACTGCTTGGCCGCTCAAATTCATAAACGTGCCAGGCTTTAACAGAATAATTTTATCGCTGTTAATTGCAATAGTACTGACAAAACCGTGAAACTTGCTGTCTTTCAGCCAGATCCCTCCGTATTCCGAAACCAGCCGGTCTAAAAACAAAAAACCGGCATTGTGCCGGTTTTTTTCATATTGCTGACCAGGATTTCCCAGACCAACGATAAGCTTAATCATCTGTATTTAAACTTTTCCAGCCATAATTGAGACAACTGGCAAATCATGATCTGCACCATGAGTCAATTCAAAAATCTCAACACCTGCCGGCAACACCAGATCAGAAAGATGCACAGATTCGCCAACATCAACATTCGCCAAATCAACTGCAATGAATTCAGGCAGTAAAGAACTCAAACAAGTTACTTCAACATCAACCATGGCATGGGCTGCAACTCCGCCTTTTTTAACACCAACAGAAGTCGCTTCATTAATAAAGTGAAAAGGAACTCTGACTTTTATTTTGTCTGACTCATTCACACGCATAAAATCCATGTGCAAAACTCTTGATTTAGCAGGATGACGTTGAACTCCTTTCAGAACTGCTTTTTCAGCTTTTCCATCTACGATTACATCCAGCACATGAGAATAAACAGCCTCATGCACCAAATGCTTAAGAATTTCGTTATGCTCTAACACCAGCATTTGTGGAGCTAAATTGCCACCGTATATTACCGCAGGTACATCACCTTGACGACGCACAGCTTTAGCTGCACTCGTACCTGTTTTATCACGGCTTTTTGCCACAAATTCAAATACACCAGACATTATCTTCTCCAAAAGCCAGTGCTTTCAAAAGCACCACACATAATAAACTTAATATTTAATCAACATAAAGGGAACTTACAGACTCTCCGGCGGCTATTCGCCGTATTGTTTCAGCAAGCATCTCAGCAACGCTTAACTGCCTTATTTTCCCCAATTCAGCTAATTCCGGCCTAAGCGGTATTGTATCTGTAACAATTAGCTCATCCAAAACCGAATTCTTTATATTTTCTACTGCACGGCCAGACAAGACTGCATGAGTGCAATAAGCAACTACTTTCACCGCACCATGCTTCTTCAAAGCGGCAGCTGCGTGACACAGGGTCCCTGCCGTATCAACTAAATCATCAATCATCACGCAAGTGCGACCACTGACATCGCCAATAATGTGCATGATTTCAGAAACGTTAGCTTTAGGGCGGCGCTTATCAATAATTGCCAAATCAGCATCATCAAGACGCTTAGCCAATGCTCTAGCTCTTACCACGCCACCGACATCAGGAGAAACAACAATTAAATCCTGATATTTTTGCCTCCACACATCACCCAGTAAAATAGGAGAGGCATAAACATTATCTACAGGAATATTAAAAAAACCCTGAATCTGATCAGCATGTAAATCAACAGTTAAAACCCTGTCAGCACCGGCCTTGCCTATCATGTTTGCAACAAGCTTTGCCGTAATCGGCACTCGCGCTGACCTCGACCGTCTATCTTGACGAGCATAGCCATAATAGGGCATAACTGCAGTGATTCGTGAAGCTGATGCCCTTCTTAAAGCATCAATCATCACTAATAATTCCATTAAATTTTCATTTGTAGGAGAGCAAGTCGGCTGAATCACAAAAACATCTTTTCCTCTGACGTTTTCTTCGATTTCAATCGCAAGTTCACCATCACTAAATCGCCCAACTGTTGCCATTCCCAAGCGCATGTTAAGCTTTCTTACAATACCTGCTGACAACTCTGGATTAGCATTACCTGAAAACACCATTACAGAGGCGTCACTCATTTGAGCACTCCCAAAAGATAAACAAACCGGAGATAAAATGGCTGGGTTGCAAGGATTCGAACCTTGGTATGCGGGGATCAAAACCCCGTGCCTTACCGCTTGGCGACAACCCAATAATCGAGATACAATTTTTAGAATTTTTCAAGTTCTGTGAGCAGCGGCGATTTATTTACTCCTTTCGCAATATAAACTTTCCACTTGCTTTTTAAGTGATTATATGCCTTAACGGCTTCTGCCTCACAATCAAACTGCCCAAACACACATGCCCCTGTACCTGTTAACCTTGCTCGTGAAAAAACAGACAAGTCAAATAATGCATTTTCTACAGATTGATATAACTTACTTACTACATCAAGACAGTCATTTTGATTCTGTCCTGCGATAAAGTCCGCCATTTTGATAGGTTTGCTATCGCGTGTCAATTCTTTTGTTGAAAAAATTTCTTTGGTGTCAACATGACAGTCGGGCTTAATAACCACAACCCATTGTTCTGGAATAACTATTTTTTCAAGCTTTTCACCAACTCCTTCTGCCCAGGCTGAAAAACCATAGACAAAAACAGGCACATCTGCACCTAATTTCAGCCCAAGTTGCATCAGCTTTTCAATGGAGAAATTAAGATTCCACAGTTTATTCAATACCAGCAAAGTTGTAGCCGCATCAGAACTACCGCCACCCAAACCACCACCCATTGGCAAGTTTTTTTCAACTTCAATACAAACGCCGTGATTGCAGCCGGATTCTGTTTTCAGCAGGTTTGCCGCCCGGACCGTTAAATCGGTCGCTTCTGGCACACCTGGAATCGGATTTTTCAGCCAAATCATGCCTCTGTCATCAGGATGAAAAGTCAGCCAATCACACAAATCAATAAACTGAAAAACTGTTTGCAGCAAATGATATCCATCTTCTCTGCGCCCGACGATCCGTAGCATTAAATTTAACTTTGCAGGAGCCGGCCATTTTTGTTGCCATGCTGATAACAGATTCCGTTTTTCGGTCATTACAATGTCCATTGATCAATAAATAATTTTAACTTGGCATTACCCTGTTCAACGCCAATTTTACGCGGCAACCATTCATTGCCTAAATTCTGCATTTGCAAATAATGCACATTCCAGTTCGATTGTCTAAAACCGTCGCCTTTTTCAAGATATGGGCTGGCAGGATTAATAAGCCCCAATACCCAGAAACGTAAAGCCCGTACCGGAACAAATACACCCAATTGTTGTTGAATAAACTCATCCACCTGTGTTGACTGCTTCGGCTTTTCATCGCCTCTGTTTATAGTCACTGATTTGTCAGTTAAAGTAATCACAGCAGCCCCTTGCCCCAAAGGACCGGACAATTTAATTTCATCCTTACCTTCAGTATGGGTCCACATAATGTTTGCAGACCAGGATTCCCTGCCATCCGACAATGAAAGCCGCCCATCAAAAGCCCACTTTTTCAACAAGTAAAGATGGGTTCTCTCTGATACCTTGTAATGCTCATCTGTCCTCACGGGCACAGTGCTACACGCACTTAACAGGCCGATTGCCAGCAGCAATACAAAAAACTGTATCCGTTTCATTGTGATTGCTCCTCAGGCTGTTGTGGTTTTAAAACCCGTTGTTGAAACTCCAGCAAAAACTCATCGGTTGGTGTTTTTTTCAATGCCTCCATAATCAACAGTTTTGCCTCCTGTTTTTTACCCAATGCCCACAAAGTTTCTGCCAAATGTGCAGTAATTTCATTTTCAGGCATTTTTTTATGTGCTGTTTGCAAATATTTCAAAGCATCTGCCAAATTGCCTTTTTTAAACTGTAGCCAGCCGTAACTATCAACAATCATCGCATCATCAGGCTTTAACTTAAGCGCCTTTTGCAAATATTTTTCCGCCTCTTCATACCGAGTAGTATGATCCGCCAGAGAATAGCCCAGCGCGTTTAATGCCGTAACATCATTCGGATCCTGGGCTAAAATTTTCTGCAAATCCGCCTCCATTGCTGCAATATTTCCCATTTTTTCAGCTGTTAAGGATCTGGCATATAGCAGCTCACGATTATCAGGATTATCCTGCAAGGTGCGAGTCAGCACATCAATCGCCTGCGGATATTTTTTTTGAATGCTATAGAGCTCTGCCTGCATTATCAAAAGCTCTAACTTTTGTTTAGAATCCTGCTCTTTCGCTAACAGCCTGTCCAATCGGGCTGTCGCATCGGCAAATTTTTTCTGCTCAATCAGCACTGAAATTGCCGCAGTCCCCGCTTCAAAAGCATATTCTTGGGTCCTGACCTTATCGAACCAGGCAACCGCCTCCGCAAACTGTTTTTTCTTAAACGCTAGTTTGCCGGAATAAAGCAGCAATTCTGCCTCAAAATTCTGCGCCTTCTCCCATTGGGGTTGCAGCACCAAAGTCTGCCTTATCTTCTGCCGCGCCAGCTCCATATTATTTTGCCGCACTGCCATCAACGACTGAGTTAAAAAAATCATCGCCTGTTTAGGATGTTGCTTGGCCAACACCTCTAAAGTCTGGGCAACAAACGCCTGCTCTTCCTTGGTTTTAAGAGAGCGCTCTATCTCCAGCAGCATCGATTCAAAATTAGCCGGATCATTTTTCAAAATCGCGTTTAGATGCTTGACTAACGATGCCTGATTTTTGCGGTTTAATGCGGTAGCCAAAGCCATTTGCCGAGCAGTCATATTTTTCTCGTCTTTCTCTAGCCAGACCGAGACCGCTTTTTCTGTTTTAGGCAAATTATCTATATAGCGACCAATTTGTGCTGCTTTTTCGGCAATGCGAGGGTCTTTAACGCGCTTGGCCGCCTCCAGATAAGCCTCCAAAGCGACATCATATTTACGGCGCTGCAATGCAGTTTCGCCAGTTAGCAGCAAATAAAGCACATCGCTGCCAATTGCAGTGACCGGCTCTTTTTTTACCGGCGCTTCTTTTTCAACGCTGGCAGCCACAGGAGTTGATGTAACCGTCTCTCCTTTATCAGGCATATTTTGACAAGCTGACAACAAAACCAACGCGGTCGCCGCTGTTATTAATTTCAAATCCAACACAACAAATCCTTCAGTCTTTGTTAAAATCTGGCTATAGATTAGCAGAAAAAAGCATTAATTCAGAGAGCTTAACTGATTCAATTTGGCTAAAAATGGTATATTCCTTAAAATATTTACTTTTTAAAGCCAGTTTTTAACGCAAAAACCATGACACTTATTGCCGTAGGGATTAATTACAATACCGCCCCGGTCTCCATTCGTGAGCGGCTAGCATTCCCTGCCGACTGCCTTAATCTCTCCTTGCAACAACTATGGCAAAGAAAAGAAATCAGCGAAGCCGCAATTTTATCAACCTGCAATCGCACTGAGTTTTATTGTGAAACCGAAGCCAACAACCAGGAAGTTCTGATTGATTGGATTGCAGATAACCGCAAAATCAAACCTGCCGATTTTACCCCGTATCTTTACAGTTATACTGACAGCCAACTGATTCGCCACATGTTTCGGGTTGCTTGCGGTTTGGACTCAATGATTTTAGGTGAGCCGCAAATTCTGGGACAAATGAAAACCGCCTATCAAGCGGCTTATGAGGCAGGAACCTTAGGAAAATATTTAGGCAAATTATTTCAGCATACCTTTACCGCCGCCAAAAAAGTCCGTACCGATACGGCAATTGGCTCCAGCCCGGTTTCAGTGGCCTTTGCTGCCGTGCAACTGGCCTTGCAGATTTTTGACAAACTCAGCGAGCAAACCGCGATTTTAATCGGTGCCGGTGAAACCATTGAACTAACCGCCCGGCATCTTTATCAGCATGGAATTGGCCGAATCATCATCGCCAATCGCACTTTCGATAAAGCCCACACTTTGGCAGCTCAGTTTAACGGCTACGCCATTGCCTTATCAGAACTGCCAAAACATTTGGCCGAAGCCGATATTATCGTCTCCTCCACTGCCAGTACCCTGCCGATTCTGGGTAAAGGTATGCTGGAAAGCGCGATTAAAAAACGCAAACATAAGCCGGTGTTCATGCTGGATTTAGCGGTACCTCGTGACATTGAACCGGAAGTTGCACAGCTGCCCGACGTTTATTTGTACACGGTTGATGATTTGCAAAATACCATCGACCAGAATATGAATTCGCGCCGTCAGGCAGCCGAACAAGCCGAAGAAATTATTGATACCCAGGTCGAGCATTTTCTGGACTGGCTCCGCTCCCAAGGCGCACAGGAAACCATTAAGGATTATCGCCAACAAGCAGAACTGGTTCGCGATGAAATGCTGGAAAAAGCTTTATCACAACTGAATAACGGCATTTCGGCGGAAGAAGCGTTAAAACGGCTGGCACACACGCTGACCAACAAACTGATTCACACCCCCAGCACTCAAATTCGGGAAGCAGGCATTAACGAGCGGCACGACTTAATCGCAGCCGCCAGAGAACTTTTTAAATTACAAAACAGTCAATGAAAGCATCTATCCAATATAACTCCAAACCCAAAGCAACTAGCTAACTTAAGATTTAATGAAAGCATCTATCCAACACAAACTAGAGACATTGAGTGAACGCTTTGAAGAAATCGCAGTCTTAATGTCGCAACCTGAAACCCAGAATGACCAAAACAAATTTCGTAGTTTAGGGCAGGAATACGCGCAAATTGAACCGCTGGTCGCCTGTTACAAAGAATTTCAGGATAATCAGGAAACCCTCGAAACCGCCAGAGAAATGGCCAAAGACAGTGATCCTGAACTGCGGGAACTCGCAAAAGAGGAATTGCAGGAAGCCGAACAACAACGGGAAGAATTGCAAAATAAATTGCAGATCTTATTGCTGCCGAAAGACCCTAACGACAATCGCAACATTTATCTGGAGATTCGCGCCGGCACCGGTGGCGATGAAGCGGCGATTTTTTCCGGTGATTTATGTCGCATGTATCAGCGTTATGCAGAAAAACAGGGCTGGCGGGCAGAAATCGTCAGCGAAAATCGTGGCGAACATGGCGGCTATAAAGAAGTCGTGGTGCTGATTTCCGGCACAGATGTCTATTCGCAACTGAAGTTTGAATCGGGCGCACATCGTGTACAACGTGTTCCCGAAACCGAATCTCAAGGGCGGGTACATACTTCGGCCTGCACGGTAGCAATTATGCCGGAAGTGGAAATGATGGATGATTACGATATTAATCCGGCGGATTTACGGGTTGATACTTACCGTTCTTCGGGTGCCGGTGGCCAGCACATTAACAAAACCGATTCGGCGATTCGGATTACTCACATTCCAACCGGTGTCGTTGTCGAATGTCAGGATGAACGCTCGCAACATAAAAACCGCGCCCGCGCCATGTCGCTGTTAAAATCGCGCCTGTTAGCGGCAGAACAGGAAAAACATCACGCGGAGCAGGCTGAAACCCGGAAATTGCAAGTCGGCAGCGGTGACAGATCAGAGCGGATTCGCACCTACAATTACCCGCAAGGCCGTTTAACTGACCATCGCATTAATTTAACTTTGTACAAACTTGATGAAATTATGGAAGGCGGTCTGGAACATGTGATTAAACCGCTAATCCACGAACATCAAGCCGAACTGCTCACTCAACTGGGCGAGGAGTAATCCGCCATGCAAGACATTCAATCAGCTCTCACCGAGGCCAGTCGGATTCTGGCAGAAAGCTCCGATAGTCCAGAACTGGATGCCGAAATCCTGCTCTGCCTGATTTTGGAAAAAAACCGCAGCTATTTGCGCTCCTGGCCAAAAAAACAGCTGCACGCCCAACAGCGTCTGCAATATAAAACCTTATTGACAAAACGGCAGCAAGGCACACCGATTGCGTATATCACCGGACAGCGCGAATTCTGGTCGCGGGAATTCAAAGTCAGCCCTGATGTGCTGATTCCCAGACCTGACACCGAATTACTGATTGAATTGGCTTTGCCGCTGATTCCCAAAGACAAATCCTGCAAGCTGATTGATTTGGGCACCGGTTCAGGGGCAATTGCTGTCACCTTGGCAACCGAACGCCCTTACGCGCAAATTATCGGCACTGATTCCAGTGAAGCCGCGCTGAAAATCGCCAAACAAAACGCCGATCATTACCATTGCCGCAATCTGCGTCTGCTGCAAAGTTTCTGGTTTGAACAGATTGCCGACACTGATTTTGACTTGGTTATCAGCAACCCCCCTTATATTGCCGCGAATGACCCGCATTTACAGCAAGGCGATTTGCGCTTTGAACCCCATTCGGCCCTGGTTGCGGATGAAAATGGTTTGAAAGACATTTCGGTGATTGCAGAATCGGCCTGCAAACATTTGAAAGAAGGCGGTTTTTTGCTGATTGAGCACGGCTATAACCAGCAACCGCAAGTGCAGGCGATTTTTGAGTCGTTCGATTACGCCAATATTCAAACCCACAGTGATTTGGGCGGCAATCCCAGAGTCACTGTCGGACAATGGCATCCTTAATTTTCGCGCCAAACCTGACAGGTCTTAAAGACCTGTCAGGTTTTTCATCCACTTTATCTTTGCAGCCACTATGAACTCCACAGAAATTCAAATTCCACGCAAACTTACCCAACAATTATTGCATCATGCGCAAAGTTCGCCGGAGAGCGAAGTTTGCGGTTTAATCGGTGCGAAAAACGGTGTGCCTTGCAGCTGTTATCCGGTAGCGAACAGTGCCGAACAACCGGAAAACCGTTTTTTACTGGATGCGAAACAACAGATTGCCGCGCAAGTGGCAATGCGGGAAAAAGGCGAGGAATTATTTGCGGTTTATCATTCACATCCTACTGCCCCTGCCCTGCCCTCAGCAACTGATTTGGCATTGGCCAATCAGCCGCAAGCCTTGCATTTGATTATTTCGCTGAACACCAAAGGCGTGCTGGAAATGCGCGGGTTCAGGATTGCAGAAGGGCAAGCGCAGGAAGTTATTTTGATTCTGAGCGAGTAGAAAATCGTTGCCGTGTTTTGGGGGAGGTAAAATGAAAACAAACAAATCTCACTCAACCAATGATACAACCGCAGGAAATTTATGTTGAAGGCAATGTAAAAGGTTGTAATCTTGCAGGACACGATATTACAACCGCTGGGGAAGATGCCGTTTCAGGAGATAAAACTATCAACTTTACCGAATTGCATCACCCTCACTGCGGAGAAATAAAGCCTAAAAACTATCTTGCATGGATTTTGTTTACCTTGCCCATCTGATGCGCAAACAACGTTTATAATTTGACCGACTACTACAGATTTTTTAATTTTTGCTTCAAAAAAGACTCAGAAAAAGCGCTAAACGCTTTGTTCGCTAAACTGCCAGGAGAAAATGGCAAAAAGTTATTATAAATATCTTTTATCTTCTCTCCAGGTTTTGGCTGTCCGAAATTTTCCTTTTTATGAAATACTGGTTTTCCATCACGCATACCCCACAGCCAGTTTTCATGAAATAAATTGAGGCCTGGAACTGTTTCCTGTCCATGCCAATGAAACACAATCTCACCTCTGCCAAATTGGACTCTTGATTTACCCGGAGTAAAAAACTTAAACAGGTTTTCAGCCTCAAGAGAGGTATCGGAAACAAAACCTCCTTCAATAAAGACTGACTGATAGGTTACGTTGGTTCCTTCAAATATTAAGGTGCCTCCTAGCTCGTAAATACCTGTTCTAATGATACGTGACATTTCCTTGGTTGCGGTAAGACCTTTACCTGGGGCATCAGGGTCAGGATAGTAAAAACCATCAAACTGATGAAAACCGTTTGGAGGTCTAGGAGAAGATTGCCAGCCTTCAATAACACCACCTTTTCCATCAGGATCTCTACCAAATGTATTTAGATAAGCATCCCGGCCAGATATACGATGATTATAGAAAGCAGAAAAACACATTGCATAGTGAACATATTCACCAATGGTGCGATTTCTACGCTGATGAACTAAAGTGCCTTCTTGTCCATAATAAAGATCCATCATCTGATTATCTAACGCGACCCTTGTACGTGGTCCCGGATCATAAATATTGAGCTCTCTAAAATCACGGGTATCATTACGAGCCAGCCTATTGCGTAATAGAACCGACCGCCACTGTTGAATCGCCCTCCCAACAAACGCTCCTCCAGTAGTGCCATATACAAAGATAGAGTTTTGAAACGCTCTTGCAAGCAGACCCCGGCCTACTTTATCAATAGCTTTTTGGATTCTTCCTTCTGAATCTTTCATGAAACTGAAATCAGGCATTAACGACTCCCCTAAATAACAATAAAACCAGTCACTTAAATAATTAGCAATTTATTAGACTTTTTGTTGTGCAAAATTATCTATTCAACTGACATTACACAAACGCTATGCCCCCATAACGACAATCTTCCCAAAACTTTTAAAGATATGGTTAAAAATAACTTCCCGATTTCTAAATTCACCGTTCGTGGCGAGCTTGTTGAAGGGTAATTTGGTTGGACAAGCTCACCACGAACCGACTCAGGGAAATTATTATTGACCGAATCCTTTAGTTAAAAAAACTGCTTTGAATGTTTAAGTTGTTCTGAAAATTTAACGCAGAACTATTATCAAAATAATTAACTTGTTCGGCCACTCACAAACACTCACAATTACAGCTCTAAGCGAGTAGCGAGTAGCCCGGATGGAATGCAATGGAATCCGGGACAAACCTAACAATAATCGCCATCTTTCCCGTATTCCGCTACGCTCCATACGGGCTACTTATTTAAAACCCAACAAACAGGCGCGTTTGTTGGGCTTTTCTATTTTCACAGCTCATCACCCAAAATCGGTTGCCGTTTGGGGACTTTTGCCAAAATCGCTTTAAACGCCTCTTTGTCAGCGCGATTAGCACGTTGTTGCAAATAATCTTCGGTGGCAATCGCAGAAACCTTTTCAGCCACCGCACTGGCAATAAACTGATTAATCGAAACGCCCTCTTGTTGGGCGATTTGCTTAATGTGTCTGTGAATGGAATCGGGCAATCGTAAACTTAATGCACTCATGTTAAACGCTCCAAAAATTCTTTAGGGGTAATGGCTTCTACGCCAAATTTATCAATACCGGCAAAATCTTTCAGATTATGCGTGACAATTGTTTTAATGTTTGCGGCAACGGCCAATTCCAAAACCATATCGTCTTTCGGGTCTGACAAATAAGGTCGCCATAAAAAATAAACTTTTTGGAATTGCGCAAGACTACAAAGATTATCCAGGATAATTTCAATTTCCACCGAGTCTAAATTGAGCAAAAGCTGATTACGCTTTAAAACATCTTCATATTCAAACAGTAACGGCGTTGATAAAATAATTTCAAACTCACCGGAAACGAGTAAGTTCAATAATTTATAAGACGCTCCGCTCGCTGAATACAAGCCTGCAAACAATACATTGGTATCAATAATAACTTTTATCATACTGTATATGGTATCATGGTTTATCCAATAACCAACCTTAACAGAAACGTGAAGCTACTTGATTCAGCAAGGTAGCTCGGATGGAATGAGATGAAAAACGCGACAACGCCAAACACCTTTTCTTCATTAAATTTTTAAGGCACTTTGCAAAAAACTCAGATGTTCAAACTAATCCGCATCACTTCGTTATTATTGCTTCTGTTTGCGGTGGCTTTTTACAGCAAAAACCAGAAACTAAAATCCCGAACCTGGGCGCGACCGCTGGAAGTGGTCATTTATCCAATGAATGGCGACAATAACAGTCCCGTTGTCGACAAATACATCCAACATTTGGATGAAAAGACTTTCGCAGATATTGATTTGTTTTTTCAACGCGAAAGCAAAAAATACAACACTGTCACACCGCAGCCAACCCTAACGCATTTAGGCAGTATTTTAGTCGAACATCCGCCGACCGAACCTGCACTTGGCTCTGACATGTGGACGATTGTGTGGTGGGGATTAAAATTTCGCTACTGGGCTTTCAATCACACGCCTGATGCCAAAGCCAATACCGATAAAGTGCTGGTATTTTTATACTATCATCAGGACGATAAAAACCGGGTGTTGCAGCATTCGTTAGGACTCAATAAAGGACTGTTGACGATTGTTCACGCTTTTGCCTCAAAACAGCAGGCCGCGCAAAATAATGTGGTGATAGCTCATGAAATATTGCACACGGTCGGAGCAACCGATAAATATGATGGAAACGGTGAACCGGTTTTCCCCGCAGGTTATGCGGAACCCGATAAACAGCCGCTTTATCCGCAAAAACTGGCTGAAATCATGTCGGCGCACATTCCAAAATCCAGCACCGAATCGCGAATGGCAGAAGATCTAAACCAATGTGTGGTCGGTTCACAAACCGCGCTGGAAATCAATTGGCTCAAGCCTTAATCAACCTAAAAAATCAGCGCAACAACCTTTCTTTCATGTTTTTAAACAGCTGTGCAATCGAATGTCCCAGCTCTTTAATAAATGACCACAAACTCACCTTGGCGGATTTACCCGACTCTTTGGTGGTCTTGATAAGATTTTTAAAGCGTTTGTCAGCAACCCGGTCAATATTTTTCAAGGTATGCCGATAATCCACTTTCCAGCGATCTTCATCCTGATCCCTGACTAGATAAGTGTTGAAAGTGGAACTGGTTTCAGCAGATTGCCGCACCAGGCGAGTGACTACCGTTGCGCCATCACAATCATATCTTACCTTGCCAATCTGAAAGGAAGCGTTACGGACTTTTTCATCAAACAATTCTGCTGACGCGTCTGTGCTGTAATATTTTGCCTCTTCCAGATTATTTTCAGACAAGGCAGTCCAAAATTCGATAGTAACATCGTCTGGATTATCGCCTTTACTGCAACTCACCAGCAGCAACAAACAAAAAAGCCCGACTATAAAAATCGGGCTTTTTGCAGAAGTCAGCACGCCTGATCTGTTAGTCATCGCCGCCGAAAATGCCAAGAATTTGCAGCAGACTTACGAACAGGTTGTAAATTGATACATACAACGAGATAGTTGCCATAATGTAGTTGGTTTCGCCGCCATGAATAATGTTGCTGGTTTCAAATAAAATCATCCCAGACATTAATAAAATAAACATTGCAGAAACGGCAAGCGATAAAGCAGGAATTGAGAATAACAATGCGCCTATTCCCGCTAAAAATGCCACTAAAATGCCGACCATTAAAAAGCCGCCCATAAAGCTAAAATCTTTACGGGTGGTTAATGCGTAAGCTGACAAACCTAAGAAAATTACCCCGGTGCCGCCTAATGCTGTCATCACTAATTGCTGGCCGTTGGCAAAGGCATGAAGATAAAGATTTAAAATCGGCCCTAAAGTCAGTCCCATAAAGCCGGTAAAAGCGAAAATACACAGCAAACCTGCCGCACTGTTTCTGAATTTCGTGGTTAAAAACAGCAAGGCCATATAACCTACCAGCGTAAGAATCGGACCAAATGACGGCACGTTTAAAAACATCGCTATTCCGGCAGTAACCGCACTGAACAATAAGGTCATCGACAGCAATAAGTAAGTATTTCTCAATACTTTGTTGGATTCTAAAATCCCCGCTTCCGATTGAACGGTAGACACATCAACTTTCATCATTTCACTCCGTAAAGAAAATAGTTATTTACTCTCAAAAAACATTTGGGTTTTTGATAAATAATCATGCCAAGCATAGCTGTTTTTATCCCAGATTACCCAAAAAAATCCGCATCCACAGACCAGCAACGATAAAACGGCACTGCTAAAGCGGATAAACGCCTGTTTCCAGCTCAACGGCTGTTGCTCAAAAGTCAGGACTTTTATTTTCCAGGCTTTTAACCCTAAAGTCTGGCCGCCGTGGGTCCAAAACCAGCCGTAAAAGCCAAAGCTTACGCCGAGCAAATAAACAGGATAAAAAATTTGCCCGGAACTAAAGGCCTGACCGCCGTTAAGGGGTAATAATAGCGCAGTGGCTAAAAACCATAATGCCACTAAAAGAAAGGAATCGTAAACCATTGCTGCCAAACGGCGAAAAAAACCTGGGGGAAAATCCGTTTTTACCCCCGATTCTAACTGCGAATTTTTCAATCTGCTTTTTCAGCTTGCTCTGCTGAGATATTGAACAGTGCCAACTTTTGGCCATAATACATACACATTGCCCCCAGCCCGCCCAACATCAGCACCGAAAATAAAAACGGCGGTTTGTGCAGCAATAAAATAGCAAAATCCGCTATAAAAATACTGGCTAAAAAAGGCTGGTCAATCAAGGCATTCAAAATTTTGCTGAACATACATTTCCCCATCACTATCACTTTGACACAAGTGTTATAAAAATAATTGTTAGGCTTAAAAATAAGCCAAACGCGCATACTACCGGCTTGATACTTGTTATGATGATACTCATAAACCTAAGTCATCGATTTTACTATACTCAAAAGGTTTCTGTAAAAGAAAGCTGTGATTTGAGCTAGAATTCGAGTCAGTGATATGATAACCCCATCTAATAATAAACATAACAGGGAATAAAAGTCATTTTAACCAACTCCTCCCCCCCTACTGCGTCAGTTGTTGCAGAGTCCGAAACGCAAATGCCTGTACCAACCGTTTATTCACGCTCGGAACACACTATTTCGCGCTCCAATATCAGCGATAGCGCCCTGAAAGTTCTGTATCAACTCAAAAAAGCAGGCTTTGAAGCTTATCTGGTCGGCGGTTGTGTGCGTGATTTATTATTGGGCCGTGAACCTAAAGATTTTGATGTCGTCACCAATGCCAATCCCGACCAGGTGCGGCGCGTGTTTCGCAATTGCCGTCTGGTTGGCCGGCGTTTTCGACTGGCGCATGTATTTTTTGGCCCAGAAATCGTTGAGGTGGCGACCTTTCGCGGCAGTGCCGAGGAAGATAGTGAAAACCAGCAAACCCACGAAGACGGCAGATTGCTACGGGATAACATCTACGGCACGCTGGAAGAAGACGTGTGGCGCCGGGATTTCACCGTCAACTCGCTTTATTACAATATCCGCGATTTTTCGATTGTTGATTACACCAACGGCATGGCAGACCTCCGCGCCGGGATTCTCAGGCTGATTGGCGAGCCTGTGACCCGTTACCGCGAAGACCCGGTTAGAATGTTGCGGGTGGTGCGTTTTGCAGTAAAACTGGGTTTTACTCTGGACAAAGCTTGTGAAAAACCGTTGCCTGAACTGGCTGGTTTATTAAACGGCGTTCCCGCCGCCCGCCTGTTCGATGAAATGCTCAAGCTGTTTTTAAGCGGTTACGGGCTGCAAACTTTTGAAATGCTACGTCATTACGGTTTATTCGCTGTGCTGTTTCCTGAAACTGACCGCTGTCTGGAAAGCGAATCCGAAGGCTTTCCGCGCCTGTTTCTGGTTCGGGCTTTGGAAAACTCTGACAAACGTATCACCGAAGGCAAAAGTGTTACTCCTTATTTTCTGCTTTCGGCCTTTTTGTGGGAACCTGTGCAATCGCTTGCAGAGGAAAAAATTGTTCACGGTGAAGATGTGCTATCTGCCTATCAAAATGCCGCCAATGAAGTGTTGAACCGGCAAATAAAAATCACCGCGATACCGAAACGCATCACCCAATCAATGCGCGAAGTCTGGTTGCTGCAATCACGGCTACGGCAATGCACAGGAATTAAACCCTTCCGGTTATTGGCGCATCCGCGTTTTAGAGCCGCTTATGATTTTCTGGTGTTACGGGCTGAAACCGGCGGAGCTGATACAAATCTGGCGCAGTGGTGGACTGAGTTTCAAACGGCTGATGAAGCCAGACAAAAGAAAATGACCCGCCCTGCTGCCAGCAGAAAACGCAGCCCGAAAAAATTCAGCGCCTCAAAAGCCAAGCCTAAAAACACCGACAAACAATGACCGCTGCAACAATCACCGCCTATATCGGTTTAGGCAGCAATCTGGCTGACCCTGTTTCTCAACTTAAAAGTGCCCGTATCGCTATCAATTCTTTAGCCCGGATTGAAGAACTGGCCTTTTCCAGTTTTTATCACAGCCCGCCGATGGGGCCGCAAGACCAGCCCGATTATGTGAATGCGGTGATGGCGGTTGCCACTGATTTAGCCGCCTTGGATTTATTGCGCTGTCTGCAAAAAATTGAACACGAACAGGGGCGGGTCAGAACCGGCGCACGTTGGGGCGCACGCACTCTCGATCTGGATTTATTGCTGTACGGCGACCAGCAAATCAATCACCCTGACTTAATCGTTCCGCATCCTGGAATCGGTGAGCGGGCTTTCGTGTTATATCCTTTGCAGGAAATCGCGCCCGCCTTAACTCTGCCTACACTGGGTGATATTAATCAATTAATCGCACATTGCCCGTTAGCAGGTTTAAAAAAACTGGCATGACCGTGTATTCATCGCCCGCCACCCCGCCCCGCAAAGCTCTGTCCATTCTCGATTTAGCCGCCATGAAACAGCGCGGTGAAAAAATCAGCTGCTTGACCGCTTACGATGCCAGTTTCAGCGCATTGCTTGATAAAGTCGGGATTGATGTGATGTTAGTGGGCGATTCGCTGGGGATGGTGATTCAGGGGGCGAGCAGCACGATTCCGGTTACGGTGGAACAAATGGTTTATCACTGTCGTTGCGTTAGCCAAGCCAGACAACGCGGCTTTGTGATTGCCGATTTGCCGTTTTTAAGTTACGCCACAGTCACCGCTGCCGTTCAGAATGCCGGCAGATTAATGCAGGAAGGCGGGGCACAAATGATAAAGCTGGAAGGAGCTCATGCTGAAATTATCCGCTTTTTGGTGGACTTTGGCGTGCCGGTTTGTGGTCATTTAGGTTTGTTGCCGCAATCGATTAATCAATTAGGCTCTTATAAAGTTCGTGGCAAAGAACAACCGGAAGCGGATAAAATTATTGCCGATGCACAGGCTCTGGAACAGGCCGGAATTAGTTTATTGATTCTGGAATGTGTCCCCGCCGCTTTAGCCAAAACCATCAGTTTGTTGCTGAAAATTCCGGTGATTGGTATCGGTGCCGGTGTTGATTGCGACGGTCAGGTTTTGGTGTTATACGATATGTTAGGTATCAGTTTGGGCAAACGCCCGCGTTTTTCCAGGGATTTTCTCCAGGAAGCAGGCAGCATTGAAGCCGCCATTGCGCATTATCATCATCAAGTTAAAAACAGCTTGTTCCCTGCTGTTGAGCACAGTTATTAATCTCTCCGCAAAATCATCCTCAGAAACCTCTCCAGCACCAAATCAGCAATCATGCGCTGGCAGTGCACTTTAAAAATCAAGCCATGATTTAGCTGCAATTGCTGAAACTGTCGCATGATTTTTTCTGTTTGAAAATGGCTTGTTAAAGCAAGACATCTCTGCTAAACTCAGTTTATCAACTGAGTACGGAAGCTTGTTTGAATATCATGAAAACAATTATCAAGCTCATCATTTCAGGTTGTTTTTTTCTGAGTGTTTCGGCGTATGCTGAAATACTTACAGATGGAACAATGGGAAAACCAGGTTCTGCTTATCCGGGTGTTCCTACTCCTTTATCCGGCGCAATGACAATTCCCCAAGACATGGGAACAACGGTCGGGAACAATCTGTTTCACAGCTTTACCACCTTCAATATCAACACCGGTGAAAGTGCGACTTTTACCGGCGCCAATACCTTGCAGAATGTCATCAGCCGCGTCACCGGCGGCAGTCCTTCGTTTATTAATGGCTTGTTGCAGTCAACCATCGGCAACGCCGATTTTTATTTTATCAATCCGAATGGCGTGATGTTTGGCGCAAATGCTGTGGTGGATGTGCCAGCGGCGTTTCATGTCAGCACTGCCGACCGAATTAATGCGGGGGTCGGCGTTTTTTACAGTGCGACTGATATAGCCAATAGCAGCACTTTCTCTGCCGCTCCTGAGAGTTTTGGTTTTGTTGGCACTAATTCCACCGGCACCCTTGGTTTTGATGGTTCACAAATCACTTTAAATAAAAGCCTTCCGCAAACTTTGGATGTAGTAGCGAGCAATATCACGGTTGCCAATAATGCCAAGTTGTCTGTGCCTGCCGGTGAAGTTCGGCTGGTCGCAATCAAAGACAATGAAGCGGTGAGTTTAATGCAGGATGGAAACGGTTTTTTGCCGTTGCCTGCCCAAACGCCAACTATTGAGAATGCGGGGAATGTGTCGGTTGATTATGGCACGATTACCACTGAGGGCAATAGCGGCGGACGCTTAACGTTGTGGGGTGGTGACGTAAACTTAAATCATGGTTTGCTTTATGCTCATAACAACGGCAATTTGAATGCAGAAGCAGGAAAAGGTATTGAAGCTAACACGATAAATTTAAACATTTTGCATAACAGTGCGCTGAGTGCTGATGCGTTAAACTCAGGAAATACAGGAAATGTAAATGTCACTGTCGCAAAATCCTTAAACCTGATTGAAAACGCTTTTATTTCTGCGAATGTAGCAAATGATAAAGTGACAGGTAATGGAGGGAATGTAACGGTTAATGCGGGAGATATATACATTGATACTTTATGGAGGTCAAATTATCCTTATGGCGTCACTTATCCTTGGCCAGCCAATGTTTATGGAGCGGGGATTAGCTCGGATACGTATGGTGGTGGAAAGGGAGGTACTGTCATTGTAAATGCCAATACAATTGATATGCACAGCCTAGTGTGGATATCTTCAGATGCTTATAGTACTGGCAATGGTAACAATGTATTTGTTAGTGCAAAAGATATAACAGTTAATGGGCATAATAGTTTTTTCACAACTCACATAGGTTCTGCTAGCAATGGAGGTAAGGGAGCTTCTTGTGGAAATGTTTATGTAAAAGCTGAAAGTATTAATCTTTTAAATGCAGGTACTATTTTGGCAAGCAACTTTAGTCCTACTTCAAATACTTATGCGGGAAATATTGTTGTTGATGCCAAACACATAAAAATTGATGCTCAAGGAAGTTCATGGTGGACAGGAATTCTAAGTGATGTGGTATATGGGAGTATGGCAAAAGCAGGTAATATAGAAATCAATACTGATGCTTTAGAGATTTTAAACACAGGAGTAGTCTCTTCATCTGCCGTAAATGGCGATGGTACAACAATTTCAGTACCCACTATTACTAACGGTACTCCAGGTGACATATTCATCAATGCTGCAAATAATATTTATCTGAATAATGGCAAAATTAGAACTTTAACTACAGGTTCTGGTATAGGCGGTTTTATTCAAATCAACTCACCCGTGCTAACACTCGATAATAATGCAGAAATTAACGCTACCTCTATTTCTCAAACCACTAGCGGCAATATCAAAATTGATGCCTCAATTCTCAAACTTTTCAATGATTCAAAAATCACTGTTGCCAATACCGGCACCGGCAATTCAGGCAATATCAATATTTTAACCGGCCAACTTTCTGTCAACGATGGTTCGGCTATTTCCGCTGAAGCCAAAGGCGGCAAAACCGGCAATATTGAGATAACCGCAACCGAGCGGTTATCTTTAGCCAATCAGGGCAAAATCACCCTCCAAAACACCGGCAATTCTGCCGACACCTCCAATCATGGCACCATCACCATTACCGCCGCTGATATTGCCATGCAAAATAGCTCGATTACCACCGAATCAACCGGCAATGTCGATGCTGGCGACATCAACATCAATTTTTCCCACTGGCTGACAATGGATCCGTCTTTTATTATGACCACCGCCAACATCGGCAACGGCAACGGCGGCGACATTCACATCAACGGCGGACAGTTAATTTATTTAAAAGACTCAGGCTTTTTAACTTCCGTCAGCGGCGCCACCAGCAACGGCGGCAATATCTTTGTCAATGCGGGCTTTTTAATTATGGATACCGGCGTTATTCAGGCGAACGCAATTGGCGGTTTTGGCGGCGATGTTAATCTGCACTTAAACGGCTTGATTGCCAGTTATGACAATTTGATTCTGGGCGGCAGCTGGGTCAACTGGCAACCGTTTGTGCCGGGCTTCAACGTGATTCAGGCCGCCTCAGAAACCGGGGTCAGCGGCAATGTCAATATCACCTCACCGCAGTTTAATATCAGCAACATCACCAAAGCGTTGGATGCCGGCAGTCTGGTGTTGCCGAGCGTTAATCGCAATCCTTGCCAAAATTCGGCGGGCAATTCCTTAAAACGCGGCAGCAAAGGCGGCTTGCCGATTAACGAAGAAAAAGACGATTTTATTCCGGCGGCTACTATCTCACAAACCTCATCCACCAAGGCGACTTCATCAAACACCGCATCAGAAGCCTCTCAAACAAGCGGAGGTGCACCATGCGCAGCTTCCTCAATCTAACCCTGGGCGGCCTGCTTTTGTCGCCTGCGCTATTGGCTGACACCACAACCAGCAGCGTCATTACCGACCGGCCTAGCTCCAGCCGCCCTAAACTGCCGGAGTTTGTGCCGGAAAAATTACCCGGTTTTCAATTGCCGCCGATTGAAAAACAGATTCTGCCGAAAGAGCAAACCAGTCAGGTAAAAATTCAGCTTAAGGGCGTGGAATTTAGCGGCAATACCGTCATCAGTTCTGAAGAGTTACAAAAAATTGTTCAGCCTTACCTTGGCAAACCTGTTTTGCTCACAGAACTGGAACAACTGCGGCAAAAAATCAGTCAATATTACAGCGAGCAAGGCTATGTCAGTTCCGGTGCGGTGATACCGGAGCAAAATTTTCAAAATGGCATTCTGCAAATGCAGATTATTGAAGGAAAACTGAAAGAAGTTCGGGTGAGCGGCACTGAATGGCTCAGCCCTGATTATGTCAGCGACCGTTTGCAGGTTGACGCTGATAAACCTTTGTACATTCCAGAACTGCGCCAGCGTTTTCAACAGCTGTTACTTGATCCCTTGATTGAACGGATGAACGGCAACCTGATTCCCGGCACCCAACGCAACGAAAGCATTTTTGATGTGGCCGTAACCCGTGCCCGTCCTTATCAGCTCACCCTCAGTGCCGATAATTATCGCCCGCCCAGTATCGGCAGTGAACAGGGCAAACTCAGCGGCTGGGTACGCAATCTCACCGGTTTTGGCGATATTATTGACGCGACTTTTCTCTATAGCGCCGGCTCTTTAGGCGGTTCCGGCGGTTTTTCCATTCCGCTAAACGCTTACGATACCCGCTTTAGCTTTCATTTTGATATTAACAATGCCTCGGTGATTGAAGAACCACTGAAAAAAATTGATATTAAAAGTGAATATATCGGCTATGAATTCAGTCTGCTACAGCCGTTAATTCAAACCCTGAACCGCAGTTTTAATCTCGGCGTCTCTTTTAACCTGAAAGAAAACCAAACCTTTTTATTAGGCAATATCGGTTTTCCGTTTTCTGCCGGTGCTTCAGCCAATGGCATCACCAAAGATTCGGTATTGCGCTTCAGTCTGGATTTTACCGAACGTTTAGAACGGCAGGTATTTTCAGCCCGTTCCACCACCAGCGTGGGGATTAGAGCTTTTAACGCCACCTGGCATCAGGATAAAAACCTGCCGGACAGCAATTTCGTCAGCTGGTTAGGGCAACTGCAATATGCCGGACAAGTGTTTGATACCGGCGGCACCTTGCTGTTGCGCGGCGATCTGCAATACACCGAAGATCAATTGATGCCAATGGAGCGTTTCTCTGTCGGTGGCCGTTACAGTGTGCGCGGTTATCGGGAAAATGAACTGGTCAGGGATAAAGGTTATGTAGTTTCCGCCGAATTCCGTTATCCGCTGTTTAAAGATGACACGGACAACCGTTTTCCCGGAAAGGTGACACTGTTTCCGTTTATGGATTACGGCGCGGCATGGAATCGTGGCGAAAGAGAGCAAATCGCTTATTTACATTCAGTCGGCATCGGTCTGGAATGGCAACCGCTGAAATACTTCAATTCTGAAATCATGTTCGCCCATGCCTTAAACACAGCCAGCAAAAAATCCGAATACAACCTGCAAGACAGCGGCGTACACTGGCGCGTCAGCTTGTCAGCTTTTTAAACTGCTTGAGACTCCTAAAACGCTAGTAATATTTGCCGAAGTCAAGCCGTTCTTGGTGAGCTGCTCGAACCATAAGCGGCTTGACGTTCATTCTTCGACAAGCTCAGGACGAACGGTATCAGCATCACTCGCTTTTTAGAAGCTCCAATTTTTTGAGATTCGTATCATGAATTTTATTTATCGCCTCGTGATGATTGCTGCTGTTCTGGTATTGGCGAACGTCACGCCTGTACACGCTGAAAGCCTTGCGCAATTGTTACAGCAGGGGCAGGAAAATTTGGAAAACGGCCACTTTTATGCCGCGAAAATGCAGTTTGCCCAGGCGGAACAGCAAGCCACAGAACAGCAGGATTCCTACAATCTGGTGTTGATAAAAGCCTTGCAAGGTTACATGGCCTCACAAAGGCAAAATGATGAGGAAGCCGAACAGCTTTTAACTTCAGCGCTGGAACAAGCCAAAACCAACAACTGGTACGACTTAAGTTTACGGACTAACCTGTATTTGGGACAACTAGACTTGCACTCCGAGAACATCAGGCAGGCAACCGAGCATTTTCAGCAGGCAATCTCGCAACCGGAACAGGTTACCGACAAAGCTTTGCTGGTCAGCGGTTTTTATCAACTGGCTAAAATAGATATTGAACATCGCAATCTGCAACAAGCCGCGCAACATCTGCAACAGGCAAAAGCCCTGATGAGCAAATTACCGGCTAATCCGGCCAACAGTGAACTCTGGCTTACGATAGGTTATAAAAACCTGCAACTGTATCAGTTATCGCCCAAAAATGATTTTTTAGTAGCTGCTTTCAGCGATTTAAACCATGCCTTAGCCTTGGCGCGGCAGAATAAACAGTCCAGAATCCAGACCGCCGCTTTAAAACATTTAGCCTATTTGTATAAGCAGCAACAGCGCAACAATGAAGCTATTCAATTGTTACAGGAAGCCATCAACATTGCCCAGAAAGCAGATGCCAATGATGCTTTGATTGACCTGAACTGGCACGCAGGACAGCTTTATCAGCAGCAAAATCAGCCTAAACTGGCCATTGCCGTTTACCGGGAGGCAGTAAAAAATATTGATACTGTCCGTCTTGATATTCCGGTGTCTTATCAGCATGGCCAATCGTCTTTCCGTGAAACGTTTGCGCCGATTTATTTAGGTCTGGCTGATTTGTTATTGCGCCAGTCTGCCGTTGCAAAAACCAGCGAACAACAAGCCTTGTTAGCAGAAGCGCAAGACAGCATTGAACGCTTGAAAAAAAGTGAGCTGGAAGATTATTTTCAAAGCCGTTGTGATATTTCGGCAACGCCCATCAATTTGAAAAAAACAGACACCCATGCTGCCGCAATTTATCCTATTTCTTTGCCCGACCGGCTGGAAATTATTATTTATAGCGCCGCAGGATTGCAGCGTTTTAGTAGCCCGGTAACTGCCAAAGAACTTGAACAGCGAGTGCGGCAATTTTCCAGTGATTTGCGCAACTATAAAAAATATGTTGATTCAAAAAAAGAACAGGAACAACTTTCCCACAAAAAACAACAGGCGCAGCGTTTGTACCATTGGTTGATTGCCCCGGCTGAAGCTTTTCTAAAACAGCAAAACATAGAAACTTTGGTTTATATGCCTGACGGGGTGTTAAGATTAATGCCGCTGGCGGCACTGCATGATGGCAAGCAGTTTGTCATTGAGAATTATGCCGTTGTCACCTCGCCCGGCATGTCATTGATTGCCAGCGAGAATCATCAATATCAAAGCAGCATGTTACTGGCCGGAATGAGTCTCCCCGGTGATGTGGTGAAAGACTTGCCCGACTCATTTCTGTCGCCTTTTATGGGAACAACACCTGAAAAAACCTTTAACCGGTCTTTAACCCGTGATTTGCAACGCGCTATGGAGCCTATAAAAAAACGCGAGCTTACCGCCAGTCAACAGCAGGAAAAAAAGCGCGATATTCAGGAGTTTCTAAAAAAACCAGAAGTGATTGACAACTTGCAAAAAATACTGACATTACCAGGAGTCGACACTGAAATTAAAGAATTGGCGGAAAAAAACAACACCGGCTATTTGCTAAATGACGGCTTTACACTGGAAAATTTCACCCACACCTTAACAGAAACCCCGCACACTATTTTACATATCGCCTCGCACGGTGTTTTTGGCAACACCGCAGAAGACAGCTTTATCATGACCTACGATAAAATTTTGAACTTGAATCAACTGGAAACCTTGCTGAGCTCTGATTATTTTAGACAGCATCCCATCGATTTACTGACGTTAAGCGCCTGCCAAACCGCAGAAGGTGATGACAGATCCCCCTTGGGAATCAGCGGGGTCGCGATAAAAGCCAAAGTGCACAGTGCTTTGGGGTCGTTGTGGTCAGTGGCTGATGATGCCACCGCCGAATTAATGACTACTTTTTATCAATCGTTAAAAAAACCAAATCAAACTAAAGCCAAAGCCTTGCAGGAAGCAATGCTAAAGTTGCTGCAACAAAAAGATTTTGCCGATCCGTTTTTCTGGTCGCCGTTTATCCTGATAGGAAACTGGATGTAGCACTTCCCCTGATAAAATAGTCAGCCTGACAACAAAACCTGTCATAATTCATTGACTCAATCCCTCGCAGTGTGTGGGAAAGTTTTGAACACGATTTCACGGATTTGGCCATAGACAGGATTAATCCTGTTAATCTTACAATCGTTAAATCGTGTTCGGAAACGGTGGCAAAAACAGTTCACCCCTCAAAATATCCTCCCTCCTTTTATAATCTTAAAACCATGCAAGCCATTAAATTTTCCGACACCGCTATCACCGCGCCCTTGTTACAAAGCATTGTGACCTTAGGCTACAGCGAAATGACCCCGATTCAGGCCAAAAGCATCCCGCCAATTTTGGCAGGTGAAGATGTGATTGCCAAAGCCAAAACAGGCAGCGGCAAAACCGTGGCGTTCGGGATTGGTCTTTTATCCAATCTGGATGCCAGCGTTTATGAAACCCAAGCCTTGGTGCTATGTCCAACCCGCGAACTCGCCGATCAGGTCAGCAAAGCCATTCGTGGTTTGGCCAGTTTTATCCCGAATATTAAATTACTGACCCTGTGCGGTGGTGTGCCGATTCGCCATCAACTCGCTTCACTGGCACAACACGCGCCGCATATTGTGGTTGGTACGCCTGGGCGGATTAAAGATCACCTGATTCGCCAAAGTTTAGACCTAAGCACGGTAAATGTTTTGGTGTTGGACGAAGCAGACCGAATGCTGGATATGGGCTTTGAGGATGAAATCTCTTTTGTAGTGGCAGAAACGCCGGAGGAAAGACAAACCCTGTTGTTTTCGGCGACTTATCCTGAGTCAATTCTGGCCATGAGCGAGCATATTCAACATGCGCCGATTGAAATCAGTGTCGACGAAGCGCATGAAGAAGGACAAATCGAACAACTGTTTTACAAAGCTGAAGAACAGGACAAACCGCAAGCCGTGGTGGCTTTAGTCAGTAAATATCAGCCCGATTCAACGGTGATTTTTTGCAACACTAAATATAATTGCCAACTGGTCGCCGACTGGTTGGGGCAACAAGGTTACAGCGTTTTGGCTCTGAATGGTGATTTGGAACAACGCGACCGTGACCAGGTGTTGCTGCGCTTTGCCAACAAAAGCTGTTCGATTTTGGTCGCCACCGATGTGGCAGCGCGGGGGTTGGATATTAAAGACTTATCTGCCGTGATTGTTTATGACTTGTCACACGACCCCGAAGTTCATATCCATCGGATTGGCAGAACCGGACGCGCAGGACAAAAAGGTTTGGCGTTCAGTCTCTGTGCCAACAATGAACTGGAGCGAGTCAAAGCGATTGAATCCTATCAAAAAACCCCTTTGAAATGGGACAAATTCAATGCTGCCAGAATTCCGAAAAATACCACGTTGAAACCGGCCATGGTCACCTTAGTGATTGACGGCGGACGCAAAAGTAAAATTCGGGCGACAGATATTTTAGGTGCATTGACCGGTGAAGCGGGTTTATCAGCTGCGGAAGTTGGTAAAATTGACATTTTCGATGTCCGCACTTATGTGGCGATTAAACGCACCAGTGCCAATATTGCCCTGTCACGATTGCAGGAAGGCAAGATTAAAGGCAAGAAGTTAAGGGTTAAAGCGTTATAAAGAATTGCTTTAAAATATCCTCTCGCCTTGTGCTAAATCCCCGATAACAAAGGAGCCTTTCCCAATGCTAAAAACAACTCTTTTAACTCTGATAATCACGGGCGGTTTGCTTACCACTGCTCACGCGGATACTGAGTTAACCTCTGCGCAACAAACCGAAATGCTGGTAGCACATAATAAATGGCGCGGTACCGTTGGCAGCCCCGCTCTTACATGGTCAAACGGTTTGGCAGATACCGCGCAAGCCTGGGCGAATTCATTGAAAAACGATCAAGCCTGCAATATGACACACAGCCGGACAGCCGGATTAGGAGAAAACCTGTTTTGGGCAAGTGCGCTGATGTATTCGGACGGCACTAGCCAAGTTCAGGCCATAAATGCCGAACAGGTGGTGAATGACTGGGCAAATGAACGTTTAAATTATCGCTACAACTCCAACTCTTGCGCTAAAGGAAAAGCCTGCGGTCATTACACGCAAGTGGTGTGGAAAAACACCAGTGAAGTCGGTTGCGGCAAAGCGGTGTGTGCCGATAATTCCCAAGTCTGGGTTTGTAATTACTCGCCTGCTGGTAACTACATCGGCGAAAAACCTTATTAATCCCCTCACTAAAAATCTCATTGTTCAGGATTGATCAATTTCCGCTCAGCCCTTCAATCCTACTGCCTTAACCGGTTTAAACACTTTCAGGAATTGTCATGCAAAATTGTGAGCTTGCCAGCACGGAGGCATCAGAACGCACCTTATATCGCAAAGTCTCGTGGCGACTATTGCCGTTTTTATTTTTACTGTTCGTCATCGCCTATTTAGACCGGATGAATATCAGCTTTGCCAAATTGCAAATGAACAGCGATTTAGGCTTTAGCGATACGGTTTATGGCTTGGGAGCCGGGATTTTTTTCCTTGGCTATTTCTTTTTTGAAGTCCCCAGCAATCTGATTTTGCATCAGGTCGGGGCAAAATTCTGGCTGGCGCGGATTATCATTGTCTGGGGCTTTATTTCTATCGGCACTTTGTGGGTAAATTCGGTTGCCTCTTTTTATGGCTTGCGTTTTTTGTTAGGCGCGGGCGAAGCCGGATTTTTCCCCGGTGTGATTTATTATTTAACCCTCTGGTATCCAAACCTGCGCCGCAGCCAAACCATTTCAGTATTTTTGCTGGCGATTCCGGTCACCGGCATTCTCGGCAGCGTGGTATCGGGCTGGATTATGACTGTGTTTGATAACTGGCACGGCTTGCACGGCTGGCAATGGTTGTTTGTGATGGAAGGCATCCCGGCGGTAGTCTTTGGGTTATTGAGTTTTTTTGTCCTAAGCGATTCACCCAGCAAAGCCAGCTGGTTAACTGAAAATGAAAAAGCCTTGCTGCTTGCCAATCTTGCCGCTGAAAAACCATCGGCGCAGCAACCCCATGCAACATTAAAAGATATTGCAATGTCGAAACCGCTCTGGCATTTGGCAGTGATTTATTTTTTACTGGTCACTGGTTTATACGGAATTTCCTTCTGGCTGCCGCAAATCATTCGCGATTTTGGCTCCATAAATTTGATTTCCATTGGTTTGCTAACCGCGATTCCTTACGCAGTGGCAATGGTAGGAATGGTTTTAATCAGTTTGCATTCGGATAAAACCCAGGAACGCTATTGGCACTTAATCGCTTGTGCGGCGAGTACCTGTCTCGGCTTTATCCTAACGGTTACTTTTGAACAGGCGTTATTGCCGTCATTAGCGGCATTTTCGTTAGCGACCATGAGCGTGCTGTCTTCGGTCGCCATTTTCTGGTCGTTTCCGACTGCATTATTGTCAGGGCGTTTGGCTGCGGGCGGAATTGCCCTGATTAATTCCATCGGCGGACTGGGCGGATATGCCGCTCCAGCTTTGTTAGGCTGGCTACGCGACCTGACCCAGCAGATGGAAAGCGGCCTGTTGTCGCTGGCTGTTGCGCAAGCCTTGGCGATTTTGTTGATTACGCGCTTAAAAATGCGCTAAATTCAGTGCACGATTTCCGTTTTTTCAGCAGGGATCAGCAAAATACCTGAATGTCTAATGCAGCGCTCCAGACACATCAACCTCAATACTGGCAGTTTTTCCCATTTCGTCAGTGACAGCAATCTGATAGTGGCCGGCCTGGCTAAACTGATGTTTTAAAAGCTTGTCCGGTGCCAGATGATAGAGCAACTGGCCATTAATAAACCAATATACCATCCCTTGTGCGCCGCTGGTTTGCAGTTGTACCGCCGGCAGATTTTTCGCCGCCCCCGCCGAGCGCAACTGGGCATGGTCGGTCAAACTTTCAATTTTCAGCACACCTTGCTGAAACTGCGGCGGATGTGGACAGCTGCTGTCATAAGCACCAATTTGTTCCCGGCGGTGCTGGCTCGCCGGAATCCAGGGTTCGACTGCCAACGGCCACAAGGCAATGGTTTTGTAAGCGGTTTTCTTCGCATTACAACCAGAATCAATCAAGCGGCCTGTTTCCTGATTAATCAATAACGTGGCGGGATTGGTTTCCCAAACATTAACATCACCAGCCGCCAAGGTTTTTGGCACGGTATGATTCAATATCCAGGCTTTCTTTTTTTCATGGCATAACGACGGCGGGGTTTCTCTCACCAGACCGCCCAAAGGCCAGCAAACCACCTGCTCCATCACAGAAGCGGGCTGCTTTTCCTGCGAGTGTTTATGTTGATATTGATAAGCCAGGCGCTCGGCAATCTCAAACAATAACGGCGAGGCGGTAATCGCACCATAATGTCCCGGTGTCGGCGTACCGTCGGGGCGGCCAATCCACACGCCAATGGTGTAATCATTGCTGACCCCGATACTCCAGAAATCGCGATAGCCGTAGCTGGTGCCTGTTTTCCATGCCAGACCGTGGGTTTGATTACCGGAACGACGCAAGATATCGCGGATAATCCAGGCGGCACCGGGGGAAAACAAATACCGCTCCTGTTTCGGGCTGTCCTTGAAAAAACGGATTTTCCCCGCCAGACCGTTATTTGCCAAAGCCGAATAAGTGCCTACCAAGGTTTCCAGATTGGTGCCGACGCCGCCCAAAATTACCGACAGATTCGGCTTGGCCCCTTGGGTAAACTGCAACAACAGTCCGGCATTTTTTAGTTTATTGACAAATTTTTCCGGCCCTAAATGATATAAAACCTGAATTGCCGGCACATTAAGAGAACTCTTCAAGGCATTGCTGACGCTGACCGGGCCAATAAAACCGCGATCAAAATTATGCGGACGATAACCGTCAAACGAAGTTGGGGCATCAATTAATAACGATTCGGAATGAATCAAGCCTTCATCCAAAGCCAGTCCATATAAAAAAGGCTTTAAGGTAGAACCGGGAGAGCGCGTGGCGGTTGTCATGTCGATATGGGCAAAACGGGCATTATCGGCAAAATCGGCAGAGCCAATGTAAGCTTTCACAGCCAGGGTTCGGTTTTCCACCACCAGCACCGCTGCCGAAGTTTGCTCCGGCAAATGCTTGACATAGTTTTGCACCAAATCCTCCAGACTTTGCTGCATGGCAAAATCCAGCGTGGTTTTCAGCGGCATTTCACTGGTGATATAACTCTTAAACCGTTGCGCCAATAACGGCGCAATCACCGGCTGGATATTACGCTGGGCAAAAACACCTTCCAACAGTGCATCTTCCGCGACCGCTTTAGACCAGATTTTTTCATTCACCAAACGGTTGATAACTTTATCCCGCGCCGCTTTCGCCTGTTCAGGATGCAAATCAGGGCGATTGCGACTGGGGGCTTGCGGCAAAACCGCCAGTAGCGCCGCTTCGGCATAACTGAGTTCATGGGCAGACTTGCCTAAATAGACATAACTTGCGGCCTGCACTCCTTCCAACGTGCCGCCAAACGGGGCGTGGTTCAAATAATATTGCAGAATTTCACGTTTGCTGTAATGCCATTCCAGTTGCAAGGCCCGACAGACTTGTGCCAGTTTCCCGAAAATCCCTTTCGATTGCGGAATCACCAGCCGCGCGACTTGCATGGTCAGAGTAGAGCCGCCGGAAATAATCTGTTTATGGCTCAGGTTTTGCCACAAAGCCCGTGTTAATGCAATCGGGTTAATCCCTGGATGGCGCCAGAACCAGTGGTCTTCATAATTCAGCAAAGCTTGCAGATACAAAGGCGAAACCTCTTCCAGTGTAATCGGATAACGCCAGATCCCTTTGGTATCGGCAAAGGCGCGTAACGGCGTGCCGTCTTCAGCCACAATAATCTGCGCATATTGTTGCTGCGGCGTGTTAAAGCTAATCGGAAAAAGTTTGTCTAACAGCCAGAGGCTGAACAACAACGCGGCGATAGTGATGCCGATGTTGCGCAGTTTAGAGCGTTTTAACAAGAATTTCGGGGTTACTTTCATCTGTAAATCAATGACAACAGCAGAAAGCCCCCGGTTTGCCAACCATTTTTCGACTACCTTCTGCCGTGATGCTCATGTTGCTGATTGTTTTGCTGAAAAGGCTGGTGCGGATTGATTGTACCCGGCATCACTGCTTGTGGATTGATTGTGCCAGGCATCACTGATTGCGGGTTGATAGTACCAGGCATCATTGGTTGAGAAGGTGTGCTCGGTGAACTATAAGTCGTGCCAGAGCGATAATACGGAATACTATAAGTGCCGTAATAAGGGTAGCCGTAATAGGGATAGCCGCCGTAATAATTGCGATTGTTTGGTTGCTGGATTTGGGCATTTTTTACTGCCATCTGTTGCCTTTGCAATGCCAGCCTTTGTTGCTCAATAGCAAGTTGCTGCTGTTTTTCATCATCAACTTTCCGTCTGTCTTCTTCAACTTTTTGCTTTGAGTAAACGCTGAGCTGATTGAAGTAGTATTCAGATAAATTATTCTTTGCGGCATATTCTTTTGCGGCGTTTAGCTGATTACCTTCAATCAGACTTTTAATCGTTGAAATTTTTTCTGCCTGTTGCCTGTTTTGTATTTCCTCTTCAGTTTCTTTGTGGATTAGCGTCGATGCGGTATTGGCAGGACAGGGTTTGTCAGTAAAAATCACCGATTTGCCGGTTTTGCTGCATTTGTAAATTGAAGCCGAATTGACAGGGCCTGATAAAAAAAGTCCCAAGACCGCAATGGACAAAACTTTATAGTTCATTTTTATCTCCCGTGGTTTCCCGCGCATCTGCGAAAATACTGAATAGGATGGCAATTTTGCTTCTGCCATGATGGCTGTGATTTTGACATACGTTGCAATGCAGAACTGCGGAGTGCAACTTAACTACGATAATTATAACAAAGGTTTATCGCTGACATCCGCTCTGAATAAACGTTAAATGTATTCTGTGACGTTGCTTACAGTCCTCATTTTTAAAAACACGCAAGTCCGCACAGGCAAAACCGCTACGAATTTAAGCGCGGGGTGTTAGAATAGCAAGATATTTATTAAACGCTCAACTAGGGTTGAAGAGGAGTTTATGCTGAACTGGAAAGCTTGGCTAGGTGCATTCGCAGCACTGGGCATTATTTTATACGTTGCCTTCTATTTCATCTTTGTCGATTTTTTTGTCGATTTATGGTGGTTTAGGTCTCTGGAACTGGAAAGCTATTTCTGGCTGAAATTGTTGTACCGGTTCTTTTTTTCAGGTGGCGTAACCCTGCTGTTTTTCTCCATTTTCTTTTTCCATTTCTGGATTGCCTCGCGTTATCTGGGCTTGAATCCGCCCGATGATGTTTTGTTCAGTCCTGATAAACGCCGACGTTTTCAGGCCTTTGCCGATGTCTTCATGGACGGCTCGACAAAATTTTATACCCCTTTGTCGCTACTGTTGGCGATTATCGTCGCCATCCCTTTTTATACCCAATGGCAAGTGGCGTTGCTGTTTTTCTTTGGAGATTCGGCGGGCGTTAATGATCCGGTGTTTAACAACGATGTCAGCTTTTATCTGTTCTCCTATCCTTTGTTTTTAATCATTCAGAAAGAATTATTAATTACCGCCTCGCTGTTATTGGTTTTGGTTAGCTGTTTGTACTGGATGGAACACATTTTTGTTCCCAATCAAAGCAAGGAATACCCGCTGGGAGCAAAAATCCATCTAACTGTTCTGATGGTTTTTATTATGCTGTTCGTGGCCTGGGGTTACGCGCTGGAGCGTTTCTCCCTGCTTTATATTAATAGCCATCAACCGGTGTTTTACGGCCCGGGTTTTGTGGATTTACGCTATGAGCTACCGTTAATCTGGGTGGCG
>CAIQWF010000086.1 GCA_903875455.1 uncultured Pseudomonadota bacterium | reverse complement strand
TTATCAAAAAAGACGGTGCCGTTAAATTTCGGGCGATTGAGCTGAATGAAATCAGCGGCATTTACATCAAGGTCATTGCCCCATACCAAGAAAATGGCAAAGCCTATCAGGTCGGCGATGAACTGTTTATCACCGGCAAAGAGCAGATGATTTATTTTCCGCGTCCTGAACATGCCATCGTCCGTTACAGTGATCAGGAAATCAATTATGCGGTGGCAATTCCGGCAGGTGAAGCGCGTTATGTGTTGAACCGCTTGAGTGGGCAAATTACTTTGCAGCGTGGCCCCTGCATGTTTTTACCTGACCCGCGCAAACAAGTGATTGCAAGGCGGGTAATAGACCCGAAACTGGTGGCAATCTGGTTTCCCGGCAATAAAGAAGCGTTGGAATATAACACCCAGTTAATGGCGTTAAATCAGAAAAAAACATTGGGCAGTGATTTTGTTGATGAGCAACAAGCACGTTCTTATTTACAACGTGGCGCCTTGTCTGATGCCGCTCCAGCTCCTGCAATTATTGCCAGTGAAGAATTCAACCGCAGACAGGATTTCACCAAACCGCGCACCATTACCTTAGATACCAAATATGAAGGTGCGGTGTCGATTGATGTCTGGACCGGCTATGCAGTGATGGTGGTCAGCAAAAATGGCGACCGTAAAGTCATCGTCGGGCCGCAAACTTATTTGCTGGAATATGACGAAACCCTGCAAACCATTTACTTGTCCACCGGCACCCCAAAAACTGATGAGCAACCGATAAAAACCGTCTATTTGCGCTCCTTGCATAACAAGGTTTCAGATCGGATTGAGGTGGAAACTGCCGATTTTTGCCCGGTACAATTATTAGTGTCGTATCAGGTTAATTTTACCGGCGAGCCGAATAAATGGTTTGATATTGAAAACTATGTGAAATTTTTGACCGAACATATTCGCTCAATTTTGCGCTATGCGATTAAAAAATACGGCATCGAAACTTTTTATGCCAATGCGATTGGGTTAGTGCGTGATACCTTGCTCGGCACTGCTAATGAAGCGGGTGTGAGAGCAGGCTTGCTGTTTTCGGAAAATGGAATGCACGTTTATGATGTGGAAGTGTTGGATGTGGCGATTCAGGACGCGGCTATTTCGCAATTATTGATTCGCGCCCAGCACAGTGTGGTACAGCAAACCCTGGAAATTGCCAGCGAAAAACGTAATTTGGAATTGAAACAGCAACAGGAGGCGATAAAACAAAAAATTCTGCAAACCAGCGCCGAAACCCAACAATTGCAACTGGATTTGGATATTGCCACTTTTAACAAGCAGCTTGCGGTGAATTTAGCCAAACTCAATAATGAGATTGGCGTGGAAAAGCAGCGGCTGGAAGCAGACCTTGCCAAGCAGCAACAATTAGACAGCATTAATCAGGCGGAATTAACCCGCCATAAAGCGCAAACCGATTTGAATCTAGCCATTAGCAAAGCACAGCTGCAACAACAGATTGAAGAGCTGCAAGCCAATGTTGCCGCCACTGTGCAGCAGGCGCAGGCAGTATCACCACAATTTATCGCGGCGATGCAGGCATTTGCGGATAAAGCGTTAGCACAAAAACTGGCAGAGAGTATGGCTCCGCTGGCTATTTTAGGCGGCAACAGTGTTGCGGATGTATTTTCGCAACTGGTGAAAGGCACCATTCTGGAAAAAGTTTTGGCAGAATCTCCTGTGGTTGTGAATCAGGATGATTTGACATAAAGTTCACGACCGCCAGTTCTAAGTGGTTCAACATAAATTTTCCCGTGTTTTTTGGAGTCTCAACTCAAGAGTTGGGACTCCAGCCTAGCAACTAAATACCGAAGAATTTTTGTTCTGTTACTTAAAAAGATTGGCAGTCATTAATAAGGTGGCAACAAGCGTCTAAAACCATGCAGCAATACTACGCCCAAGAAAAATAAATTCCGCAAAATGATGGCGGGGGCAAAACAAAACACCGGCTTATGTTCACGTTTAGCAAGCCGGTCTGCCAGCTTTTGTAAAAAACTCACCGAATGCGGATATTCCAAAATCGCGTTTATCCAGTCAGCCGGAATCCCTTGCTCACCGGCCACACTGCCAGCTAAAGCTCCGACAATTGCCCCGGTTGTATCAGTATCACCGCCACAATCCCAAATGCTGGTTAAAGTTTGCGCAAAATCTCCAAAATGTTTGTACCAGGCATAGAGCACCATCGGCACTGTATGATAGATATAGCCGGTAATTCCGTGACTTAAGCCCATCAAATCAGCAAACTGATTGACAGTTAAATTTTGCTGTAGCCCGTGTTCAATCCGATTCACCAACGATTGCCATTCTGTATCGGCATCAATTTGACCCAACAGCGCAATAAAATCAGCTAACGCTGGTTTTTTAGTGAAATTTTCACGCCATACCCAGGCAATTGTTTCTGCAATAGCTTTTGCCCCGATTAAGGCTTTTTTATCGGTATGGGTGATTAAGGTTGAGGCGGTCAGATATTCGTTTAACAAAGCTGGTTGTTGGGCGAAAAATGCACCAATGGGCGCAACCCGCATCGCAGGACCATTCCCGGCGGAATAAACACCACTGTGTTTCGGATTAAATCCTAACCATAATTTAATGATGGCTTTGCCGGTCGCCAAACCAATGCCAGCAGGTAATGCCAGAAACCAGCAGCGCAAACTCCACGCCAAACGGTTGCGAAAAGACTCAACCTGGGTCGGATGAGCCAATAAAGCTTGTGCGACAAAGACAGTGTGTTCCGTATCATCACTGCACATGCCCCAACGGATAAAAAAGCGCTGCCGCCATTGCTGACGAAATATTTTGGCATTGCGTTGGTGCGATATGCCTTCAGCCGCCAAGCCTACTGAGTCACCGACAGCGGTTCCCAACATAAGGCCGCGCCAGCGTTGTTGTTCAGCGCACATGCTTCCCCCAAGTAAAAAAATTTAATGAATGGAAAAAAATAACTTAATTGAATCAGTGTAGATTGTTAATGCTTGGTAAAAAAGACAGTGCATGTAATAAATTTAAACATTCAATTGGGGAAATTGAGTGAGAACTAGAATTTCAATTTAGTGGTTATCAGCTTGTAAATGCAATTGTGAAAAGACTATCAAAAATCGGCAAAACCTTAGCAGACAAGGTTTCTAGCCGGTTTAAAAGCTTGACACTCCATAAGGGCGTTGATATAAATAGCGCAGGTTCTTACCGTTATGCACACTTAACGTGGGGAATTTGGCATGTTTTTTCACAGAATACACAATAAACAAACTACCTAAGGGGAAAATAATGAATAAATCAGAACTAATAGACGCAATTGCTGCCGCTTCTGACTTAACAAAATCAGATGCAGGAAAAGCTTTAGATGGTTTTCTTGATGCGGTAAAAACTGCGCTTGGAAAAGGTGAATCCGTTGCTCTGGTTGGGTTTGGGACGTTTTCTGTGAAAGAAAGAGCAGAGCGCAAAGGCAGAAATCCACAGACCGGAGCAGAGATTACTATCCCTTCAGCAAAGATTCCTGCATTTAAAGCTGGTAAAAGTTTAAAAGATGCTGTAAACTAGCATCTTCTTTAGTCGGGTGCTTAGCTCAGTTGGGAGAGCATCGCCCTTACAAGGCGAGGGTCGGGGGTTCGAACCCCTCAGCACCCACCAGATTAAGGAGTGGTAGTTCAGTTGGTTAGAATACCGGCCTGTCACGCCGGGGGTCGCGGGTTCGAGCCCCGTCCACTCCGCCAAACCTAAAAAACCCCGAGCCGTATTGGTTTCGGGGTTTTTTTTTGGGTTGTGTTTACAACCTGCGTATTGGGTTATGTCTATTTTTTAAGGTCTAAGGCATATATTATGTTGACAAAAATTAGAGAGAAATCAAGAGCCTTTTCTTGGGTGCTTGTGTTGGTTATTGGCGTTCCTTTCACATTGTGGGGCATTGAAAATTACATCTCGGGTGGCTCAGAAAAAGCTGTGGCATCAGTTAATCATAAAGAGTTTTTCCAAAATGATGTCAATAGGGCATATCAACAATTCAGCCAGCAATTGCAAGGGATGAATATTGATGAGGAAACTTTAAAAAAACAGGCTTTAAACAAGTTAATCAAGGACGAAGTGCTTTTGCAACACGTTGAAAAACAAGGCTTGGCCGCTACTGATAAAGCCACCAGAGAACTGATTCAGGACATGGACTATTTTAAAGTGGATGGCAAGTTTGATAAGAAACGCTATCAGGACTTATTGTCAGCACAACATCTTTCTTCGACAGAATTTGTCAACCGGATCAAAAAAAGCCAGGTAATGGAACAATATCAGCGCAGTATTACTGATAGCAGTTTTGCAACCCCATACGACATCGAGCATTTCTTTAAAATTCAGAATCAGCTTCGCGACATAGAATACACAACTGTTACGGTATCTCCTGCAACCAGCCAACCGACTGAAGCGGAAATCAAAGCTTATTATCAGCAGCACCAAAACCAGTATCAATCACCGGAACAGGTTTCAATAGAATACGCTACTTTGTCTCTGGACAATTTGGCAAAGGAAGTCAACGCCACGGAAGCACAACTAAAAAGCTTCTATGAGGAGCAAAAACAACTTTATAGCAGCAAAGAGCGGCGTAAAATCAGTCATATTTTATTTGCTTTCACTAAAGGATCTGATGAAAAAGCCGTTTTGAAAAAAGCTGAAGCTGCACAGGAAGCTTTAAAAACCAAAACGTTTGAAGCGTTAGCGGCTGAGGTTTCTGAAGATAAAGCTACCGCTGCAAAAGGCGGAGATTTAGGTTTGTTTGAAGCGGGGGTGATGGAGAAAAACTTTGAAGAGGTTGCGGGAAAATTAAAACTCAACGAAGTGTCAAAACCGGTTAAATCTGCTTACGGCTATCATTTGATCAAAGTCACTGAATTAGTACCAGGAGTAGTAAAGCCGTTTGCAGAGGTAAAAGCCGAAGTAACCAAGGCGTATCAACGTAAAGAAGCGGAAGCCAATTTTTATGCTTTAAATGATAAGCTTGCCGAAGTAAGCTATCAAAATCCCGACAGCTTGACCGCAGTTGCCGAAGCTTTAGGTGTGCAGGTAGAAAAAACTCCGCTGTTTACCAAAGAAACAGGTGATGGGATTGCCAAAGAAGCGGCAGTACGAAGTGCGGCTTTTTCAGAAGAGGTATTAAAAGGTAATAATAGCGAGCCTGTGGAACTGGGCACTGATAAAATTGTGGTGCTAAGGATGAAAGAACATCACCCTGCTGCCGTTCGCGATCTAAAAGAAGTTAAGTCTGCCATTGTCACGGCTTTGTTGGCTGAAAAGGCTAAAAAAGACGCGATTAGTTTAGCAGCCGAACTTAAAAAGCAATTATTGGCAGGGAAAAAATTCTCTGCTTTAGTGGCCGAACATAAGCTGCCGCTTAAAACGGTGGCTAAATTAAGTCGCAGTAGTGCGGAGGTTCCAGCCCAGGTCAGTCAGGCGATATTTAAAGCTGCCAAACCTGTAGGCGGCAAGCCAACCGTCCTGACAGTTGCCATGCCCAGTGGCGAACAAATTGTGATTAGCCTAAATAAAGTCACCGAAGGGGTGATGAGTGAAAGCGATAAAAAACAGTTAAAGTTGGCAGAAAAAAATATCGCTAAAGCTTTTGGAGAGTCGATGTTTGAAGCAGTACTTGGCAGTTTGCAGGCAGATGCTGATGTGAGGGTTTCATTGCCACCAGCAAAACAGTAGTTTTCATCTTTCAATTGTGTTATTGGCAACCGCTCCTGCGAGTCACCTTGTGGCAAGCAGAGCGGTTGTTTTGTTTATAATGCCCTGTCAATATCTTCATACTGGTTAGAAGTAGGGGGCAATTGCCTTGTGCTTTGCAGGCCATTCCTTTACTTTAGCAGTTTGGCAGTTTATAACTTAACATTCTTACTTGTTGATTTTTTATATGGAGACTACTTATGCCCGATTTTTTACTTGGTCTGGAATATAATCTGGAAACCACGCTGTTAGCCGCAGCAATAAGTTTTGTGGTGTCGGCTATTTTAATTTGGTTAATGATGGCAGCAGCAAGCAGGTCACGATTAAACCAGTTGCGCACCACCTTAGAAAAAGAAATTACCAGTTCTGAGCAACAGCGAATGCAGCTGGGTACTGATTTGAATAGTTTGCAACAAAAAAACCAGCTGACAGAACTTAAAATAACGGAGCAAGCTGCGCAGATTGCAGAATTAGAAAAAAATAACCAAGAATTAGAAAAAGACAAACAGGCTGCGGAAACTGAAGCAAAACGGACTTCAATGTTGGAGTTATCACTCAATCAAAAAAATCAGGAATTTGCACAATTAACCCAGCGATTACAGGAATCTGAGAATAAGCAGGAAAGTCTGAAACAAAGCTGGGAAGTCAGTTTAGCCGAGAAAGACGCAGCGATAAACGAATTAACGACTGAACTAAACCAGCAAAAAGCACAAGTTAGCCAGATAGAGCAAAAATTTTTGATGCAACAAACAGAGCTTGCAGAACAGGCAAAAGCCACGCAACAACAGTTAGAGCAAAATTTGCAACAGCTTCAAACAGAATTTGCACAACTACAACAGGCTGAAGTGCAACAACAGCAGCAATTAGAAACGGCTTTGCAGGAATTACACTCAGAACGTCAACAAAGCCAGCAAAACCAGGTTGAGCAACAGCAACAAGCAGAAAAAAAATTACAAGAACTGCAAACAGCACTTACACAGGCTCAGCAAAGCAAACTTGAACAGCAACAACAATTGGAAGGTGCAACTCTGCAATTGGAAAGACTGGAAGAAAGACTGACAGACCGCTCCGCAAAATCAGCCGGGGCAAGATCACCAGAAACTTTGGCACAGCAACAAACTATCGAAAGACTGCAAGAAAGCAATCAGGCTTTAGAGAGAAAACTATTGGAAAGTGAAGCTGCTATTAAAGAATTGGTGGCTAAAAATGCGAAAAAACCAGCGACAGTTGAGTTGGAGTTAACCCAAAAAATTGCTGAGCTAAATACGGCGTTAGCAGAACAAGGCAATTATATTTTCCGGTTGGAATATGACCTGGAAGTTAAAAAAGCGCTGATGAGTGATAAAAACTCGCCATTAAAAACCATTCCGGCTGCTATCATAGCCAAACAGGAGCAAGCGGAAGCACGGATTATCGAGCTGGAACAAAAGCTTAATCCGAAACGCAAAGAAGTGAAAAAGACGGTAGAGAAAACTCAGGCGAGTCCGGTAGATATGCTCAATCCTGCGAAACAGCAGATTGACGAAATAGCAGATAAAGCCAAGCATTTGCCGGATCAATTTAAGGGCTTTTATCAAAAAATTCTGGCGAAAAAAACCGAAGAAACAGCATCGTCAAAACCATCAGAATCGGTGGAGCCAAAAAAATCCCAGCCTAAAAAACAAGCACAAGTTGAAGAAAAAAGTGTTGCTGAAAATAAAGATTCTTCGAATCGAGGCTTAAAAGGATTTTTTAAAAAACTGGACAAACAGGCAGAGGTTGTAGAACCGCTAAATCCTTCAGACGCAAAAAAATCCAAACCAGTAAAACAAACTCAATCTGAAGAGGTTGCCAGTGAAAATAAGTCAACTCTAGCTGGTTTAAAGGGATTTTTTAAAAAGCTCGACAACCAGGCAGAAATCAAATAAAAATCTCAGACTGAAAAATAAAGCAGAAAGGATAGAATCGCCACTAAGGGCGGCTTGATGTTTTGTTAAAATAATAAATTTTCTGGGATATTGATTAGGGAGTACAAAAACAGTTTTTGTACTCCATGAGTATCGAACAGCTTAACCAAATGTTGAGCTGTTCCAGCCCCAGTAATCAGCTTTGCAATCACTAAACTCGATATAAACTCGTTCTGAATCAATCTGCAAAGTAGTTTGCAATAACTGACAAATAGCGGCGGCTAAAGGTTTAGTTTGCGAAATGCTTAGTCCAATACTCTTACATTCGATGTACGCTAACGGTTTGTTGTTTCCGGCAAATAACATCGGTTTGTCAGTAGTCATCTCCACCATCACATAACTTTCTGGCTTGCCTGTTTTTTGAGCCAGAAGTTGTGAAAACTGGCTTAGCAGCTCGGAAGTTTCAGTTGCGGAAACAGAAATATTGGTAGTCAGATTTAAATAAGGCATGAGAACTCCATAAAGTATGTTATTTTTTGTGCAGATAAAAAAGCCCCGATTAACGAGGCTTTGATTGAGTTTAGGTATGACTACAACTTACAGCTCTAAACGAAAATTTAAACTGCCTGTCAGGTAATTTGTGAATCTATCATTAAGATCGTTTTCGATTTTAGCTCCAACCATTAAAGTTTTAGTAACAGGATATTCAGCACCATAGCGCATCCAGACGACATCATTGCCTCTTACCAAAGTGCTTGCGCCACTTGCCTCGCGGGTATAATGGTTATACAAAGCTCCGGTAAATAAGGTCAGGCCGTTATCAAATTTATAGTCTACTTGAGCGTCAACAATGCCGGTAACCTCGTCAAAGGTATTATCCCTGCCGACTGGAGCACCTTTTTGTGAGGAGTTGGTATGTTTATATCGAACACCGGCCCGTCCTTTCAAGGTAAAAGAGCCAAGCACCTTGAAAGCATTAATATTGGCTTCACCTTGATAATCATGGGTATCTATATTGCGGGTGCCGGCACTGCCGCTGGTGTTTGAGTAATAGTAACTTGCTAATCCAGAAGCAAATAGAAAGTCATTAATTTTATAAGCCATGTAAGGGGTAACGCCGACAGTGTGCATTACATTATCAGTATTGGCTATCAGGTTGTTGTCGGTATAAGCATACGTGAGTGCAGCGCCATAGAATAGGTCGCCATGCCGCTTGTCGAGTCCACCAACGAATTGATAAATGTTGGAAGCAAATCCGGGCACTTTACTATTATGTTCGGTCAGGCTGGAAAGGTTGGTTTCTCCCCAAACGGCATCAGGTTTGTAGTCATTTGAATCGCCTGAAGCAGCACCTGGACTATTTGACCCATATTCGTGAACTACCTTATCCATAATATGCTGGTTAGTAAGATTGGATGTTGTTCTTTCAATTTGTAAAGTCTGTATTGTAGGTGCAGAAACAACAGGTACAGTAGTACAATCATAAACAGGTGAGCCGAATGTTGCAGGGAAAAAGGTTCCCGCAGAAATATAACCTATCCCAGCTAATGTCCCTGTTGTACCTGCGGGGCAAGTAGCAGGGTCGAGAGTATATACTGCATATGCAGATTGGCTTGCCATAAAAAGCAATGGCAGAAAAATTTGCCTTCTTATTTTTTTAATCCTCATGAGATATCTCCTGATATTTTTCAAATATTATTGTTAAGCTTTTGAATATTAGCCGCAATTAAAAGTTACATAAAAAATTTGGGTGCTTTGAATTTGTTCCGGCTAATTGTGAAAACACACTTTTTCGTTATTACAAAATCCCTTTTTCTTTTTAAAATTATAAGGTTCTTAGAGTAACACCAAACAAGATGTTAGTTCAAATCATAGCTTGGAGTTGATAATTAAAAAGCTGTATAAACTTTTCTAAACTGCGGCTGTGCTAAAAGTACATGGGATCGATTAACTCGAGTTTACGAAAGAGGCCATATAATCTGACTTTTTCCTAAGACGACTTCTTTCAATTTTTTTTCTATATGCTGAATAACTTCGCTCCAATTACCACGTTGAGATTGTCGAAAGAGGCGTGTGTTTGGATACCAAGGACTGTCTTCCCTGTTAGTTAGCCATCGCCAGTCAGCACTAAAGGGTAAAACAATCCAGACCGGCTTATTTAAAGCACCTGCTAAATGAGCAATAGAGGTACAACTGGTAATCACCAGATCAAGGTTCATAATTAAAGCGGCTGCTTCTTCAAAACTGCTTTTATCAAGTTCACGTCCAAAATCAACGCCTGCATTGTCTGTAGCTGCAAGGAACTCGTCACGAGTGTCAGGCTGTAAGGTGAAAAACTTTATTCCAGTCAGTTTAAATAAAGGCCTGAAGTAGTCGATACCGGGTGAGCGTTCAGCATCATTTTGAAAATTAGGGTTTCCTTTCCAACAAAGACCTATTTTAAGCTCATTCATAGAACTTAACTTGGATGTAATTGTGGTTATTTTTTCTGGGTTTGCATAAAGGTAAGGGACTGTTGCCGGAATATTATCAAGTGTAGTTTTGCAATGCAGCGGGATGCTTAATGCAAAAGTCCAATAATCGTGCCGAAGGATTGAGCTTGCATTTTCCACAGAAAGAACATTATCAACGGCTTCTAAAGTTTTAAACAAAGCTTTGAGAGGTTTTTTACATACCCAACTAATATAAGCTGCACCCTGGGATTTAAGAACAGATACATAGCGACAAAACTGGATTTCATCTCCAAAGCCTTGCTCTCCCCAAATAACTAAAGTTTTACCTATAACCGATTCACCTTGCCACTGAGGAAATTGAAAGTTAGGTGCAATGGTATTTTTATTTTGGATATTCGGATTATATCTAGCTTCATAATATTGCCATCCTTCTTTGAACTTTCCTAAGGAAAGTAACAGAAAACCTAATGCGTAACGTGCTTCAAAATAGTCATTTTTAAGAGCAATAGCTTGCAGATAATATTCGATTGCCGCTTCTGCTTTTCCTTCAAAATAGAACAAATTTCCAAGATTATAAAGCACTTCTGCAGAATCAGGTTGAATAGCTAGAGCACGGTTATAGCTAACCAGAGCTTCATCAAGTCGATGCAAAAAGCGTAGTACGCTTCCACGGTTGAAGAGTGCTTTTGCATAATTTTCATTGATAGCCAAGGCTTGATCATAAATAGTAAGTGCCTCCTCATAGCGTTTGAGACTTTGCAAAGTGTTGCCACGGTTGCATAGTATGCTAGGATCATTAGGCTTAATAATTAAAGCTCGGTTATAGCTATCAAGGGCTTCATTATAACGCTCCAGATTTTGTAGAGCATTGCCTCGATTGTAGAGGGCATCAAAATAATTAGGGCTGATAGTTAAAGCGCGATTATAGTTGACTAATGCTTCTTCATGACGATTGAGGTTTTGCAAGGCATTGCCTCGATTGGACAATGCTTCTGCATTATCAGGATTGATGGCCAAAGCATTATCATAACTAGCGATTGCTTTTTCAAACAGCTGCATATCATAAAGGGCTACACCTAAATTTGAATGAGCAATAGCAATGTTAGGATTTATCTTGATTGCGAGACTGATTAAATCGACTGCACGCTGATTTTGGCCTTTTTGTTTGGCAAGTACGCCTAATAAATGAAGCGCATCGAAATGTTGGGGTTGTTTCCTTAATACTTTCTGATACAAAATTTCCGCTTGTTGAAATTGTCTTTGTTGGTGTAATTCAAAAGCCTGATCAAAAATGTCTGGGATAGTTTGCGGCTGATTATGTTGCCTGCTTGATTTTATTAACTTGAGTTTTTTCAAAATTATAATCACTCATAATAAAATGAAAAATGGTTAGCTTTACTATGGATTGTTGAATTAATCTTAATGAAAAATACATCTGATTATTTTTCGTGCAATTGCCAAACGCCATTTTCATTCATTACCCCTTTTTCCCTCCAATCCAGAACCGTTTTGTAGTCTTTGCTATAAATTGTAGGGCAGGCGGCTATAATGCGGGCATTGGCAGTGTTTTTGGCATTAGCTTTTTTTTCTATTTCGGCAATCCATTGTTCCCATGCGTTTATGTTTTCCGCCATGAATCTGGGATCGCTTTTTTGTCCTAGCGCATATAGCACTTCCGGCACAAGCCTTCCTTTCACTGTTATTGCTCCTAACCGCCTAACTGCTAAGTTTTCATCTCCTGTAATCGCTTCGGCAAAGTCACCTGTAACAATAATTTCAGTGTTAAAATGACGGGTTAAACTTTCAACCCTTGAAGCCAAATTAATAGGGTCGCCTAAAATAGCAAACTTTTTCAATCCTGTTTTAGGACCTAGATTACCTTTAACGACAGTGCCTGCAGTAATACCGATACCGGCATTAATGAGAATGCTAATTTCTTTAAGTACTTCCGGTGTTAATAATTCTTTATATCGTTCAGCAACTGAGGAGAAAAAGTTTTTTTGTAAAATTGATAATTTGATGGCTGCAGATAAAACCTGTTTATAAACAGCAAGTTTTTCTTCTTCTTCATATTCCCAGTAATAACAAACCATATCTCCTACATAAGCCTCCAAAATACCATTGTATTCTTTTTGTAACACTATCGATGTGCTGCCTAAATAGTCGTTCATCAGGTCCATGACATACTCTGGCTTTTTTAACAATTCTGTGACCGTGGTATAGCCTGCAAGGTCGCTCATCAGCACTACAACATTGCATTGTTTACTCCTGAACGAGTCTACTTTTTCGAGTTGGTCAAGTACCTGTCTAGGCAAAATTTCCGATAATATTTTGCCTTTTCTGCCGCCTAAAATTAGCTGCATCGAGACTATTTGCAAAGCACCGAAAGAATAAGTCACCATGACTGCTGTGACTGGCCATAATTGCACTATGGGATAAAAAAAGCACAGTGCGGCCATGATCATAAAAATAGCGGTGGCACTCAATAGCAAAAAAGCCAGAGAAAAATAAGCACCTAGCCAAACGCTTGACGCTGCTGCACAAATAAATAGCAGAATCCGCACCGCTTGCGGTGGTTGTTGTGGATAATCTTGATTCAGTAAAGTTTCTATTTCATCGACCAGATATTGCGCTCCAGGGGTCATCATTTGAGGGCTAAACAATGCGGTGGTCATTGGTGTTACAATGATGTCAGTGGCTTCTGCAGGGCCTGCTACTTGTAAAATGACTAATTTATTTTTCAGCAAAGCTGCTGTTTTGTTGGCAATTGTATTATTGCAGGAGGCTAACTGGCTGAGTGGCAAAATTAACTGATTGTTTTTTATATTGATATCATGAATAGGCTTGCTTAATCGTATTCGCCGACATCTTCTATTGTTATCACAGTTTTCGTCCAATAAAGGATTTTTTTCGTATAACTTGGCAATTTTCTCAGGATTTAATAAACTGGCTAGTTGAAAAATAGCGTGGTCATCACTCATATCCAGCCATCTGCCCATAGGTGAAGATAATCTGCTCACCAGACGCTCATGGGCCACTACCCCAGTTTCAGGAATTGCCGCAGCAGCTTCAAAGTCATAAAGCAAATCCTCCGGTAAGTGATCAGTGTCATTCAGATAAGGCGCAATTCTAAAACGGGCGATAGCTTCTGGGCTCATCTTTAGTGGTGCGTTACCTGCTTCGCTATTGGTAATAGTACAGGCATTTTTATTTGCAGAACTAACACCACATTTCGGCCGAGACCAGCGAGCTTGTATTTGTTGGTTACTGTCAGTCTCCAGACAGACGGCATAAGGCATTGTCCCTTCTATTTCTTTGGATACCTGGGCATCCAGAAAAACGCCTTTCGCCCCTGCCGCAACCAAACGCTCAATTGCTCTGGCAAACAGTGGCAATGCCTGAATACGGGTGACTCTGAAAGGAACATCATTATCCAGCACTACGATGCCAGTGTGTTTCCACTCTTTACGATATTGATGAACTATTGCAGAGTCGTGTATCCAGTAATCGACTTTTGTCCCCATGCTATAGTCGGTAAATATGCCGACTATAGCAGCAACTACCATAAAAAAAACTAAGGTCTTTTTATGTGTAAAGGGACGCATTTTCATAATCTACCAACTAGAAAGAGTGTTTAACGGTAACGTCTTGATTTGAGTTAGCCTGTTTTACTACCCCTTCTACACAAGTAATAAAGTCTTTGTTGTCACTACTGACTGACAGGTCTTTGATAATTCCAAACGAGACAGTCCAGCTCATTTCTGCTTTTTCAGTTACGTTGTATAAGCTTTTACATAACTCAATGTCCGGCTTGATGCTTTTTATAACATCTTCCACAGGTACAACAGCAGGCATCGGGATTCCACGCATTTTTACAGAGGTGGTCACTTCCATCGGATTTTTGGATTTTTCTGGCTTAGCACTGGCAATTGCGCAAAAAAAGCTGGTTTTCTCTCCACTCGCGTCTTCACAAACAAGTTTGTTGTTTTTCCATTGATCGCAGTTTTTCAAGCCTTGGGGTTTAATCCAGGGCGAAGCAGTGCTGGCGACACTGACATTTATCGCAGCCGCTGATCTATTTTGACAAATCAATTGAAAGCTTTCGCCTGTGGGATTGGGGTCAAATTTTAACCACATTCTGCTTCCTGGCGACAATTCCAATACTGAACCAAGATTAACTCTTGACTGTTCCTGGCATGTGTTTTTACTCACACTGATTCCTGCACTTCCGGCTTCTACCAGTTTTGCTTGTCCGCACCCTGCTGCTATGGCACTACCTGTAGCAAAACTCCCCACCATTAACCCGATATTAAGAGCTAATAAAACGATACGTTTATTAAATTTGTTATTCATCACAATTCTCCCAAACAATAAAATTACACATACAGGATAAAAACATCTTTCTAGGTTCGCCCTATCATGATTTTTTGAATAATGGATTAGGGTAAAACATTACTCTTAAACTAAAACCTAAATTTAGAGTCTTTAAAAATTCTACACCCGAACATAAGTATCATCATAGTAAATTCTACGATAAATTTGCTAAGTTCAACGCCGTATGTGTGTAGAATAAGACATTGTCAGTTGTGTCACCATTTTTTATCTTTCACTATGCCAGAATTACCCGAAGTCGAAACCACCTGTAAAGGCATTAGTCCTTATATTATCGGTAATACGATCACTTCAGCCATTGTACGTCAAAGTCAACTGCGTTGGCCTGTTCCGGCCAATTTAACGAGCGTTGTCTCCGGCTTGCAAATTGACAGCGTGACACGGCGCGGCAAGTATTGCCTGCTGAATACCCATTTGGGCGCAATCGTTTTACATTTAGGGATGTCAGGCAATTTGCGCATTACCCATGCTTCGGAAAAAGCTGGAAAACATGACCATGTTGATATTCTTTTTAAAAATGAGCTGGTGTTACGTTTTAACGATCAGCGTAAGTTTGGCGCAGTGTTGTGGGCAGAGGGAGATGTTGCAATACATCCGCTGCTAAAAAATTTAGGGCCAGAGCCTTTGACGGAAGATTTTAACGGGGAATATTTGTTTTTCCGGGCAACTGGGAGAAAAATACCGATTAAAACTTTTATAATGGATGGGCACAATGTAGTAGGTGTGGGAAATATCTACGCCAGTGAATCACTGTTTATGGCGGGAATTTTGCCGACACGAGCTGCGGGCGGCATTTCCTTAAACGAGTATCAAAAATTGGCTTTATCAATTAAAGCTGTATTGCAACGAGCCATAGACCAAGGCGGAACCACTTTGCGCGATTTTGTTAATGCTGAAGGAAAACCGGGCTATTTTAGTCAGTCACTAGCTGTTTATGGGCGGGAAAAATTGCCTTGTTATCAGTGTCAACATTTAATTCAACAAGTTAAGATTGGGCAACGTGCCAGTTATTTTTGTCCTGTATGCCAAACTTGATGTTAGACAGATGCGGGTGGAGTGGCTACACTAGGCGCAGCATATTAACAAATATCTAAAAGAAAAAGCGGTTCCGAAATGGGTCGAGAAGAACGTTGGCATTTATACTCCCAAATTTAACTTATCTGCGGTCAAACTGGCAAACGATTCAGGGTAGCTCCCCCTTCTGAAGAGTTGCCGAAACAATCCCAATACGCTGCTACATAGATAGCAAATATGGCAGGCGAAAAAATTAGCGATAAAATCCCGCTTATAGATAGTCCACCAATCCCAGTACAGAGGCTAACAGGATATTGAAGTTTTTATAGCCGAGAGCGACTTCATTTTCAATAGGTTGATTTGCTTCTGTCTGCTTTAGAGAAAATAATTAATAATGTTTATTCACACAGAAACTTATGGTGCCGGTGAACCGGTACTATTAATTCATGGCTGGGCCATGCACACTGGTATATGGCGGACTTTTGCCAAACAACTCGCACAGCATTATCAAGTGATATGTGTAGACTTGCCCGGACACGGACATAGCGAAAAGCTACCTCAATTTACCTTGGAAAATATCAGCAACCAGTTACAAAAAATATTGCCAGTTTCCCTTTGTACTTTAGTAGGTTGGTCGTTAGGAGGCGCAGTAGCATTGGATTTAGCCACTCGATTTCCTGAACGAATCAAAAATCTGGTTGTTATCGGCAGCAATCCCTGTTTTGTGAAGACTCCCACTTGGGCAGGGATGAAACAGGCAACACTGGAAAAATTCACTGCTGATTTGACTGCCGATTGTCGCGGAACTTTATTGCGATTTTTGTCTCTGCAAGTTAAAGGTTTGCAGGATTACAAAGGCGTGTTGAAAGAGCTAAAAACAGCTTTGCATGATTGTGAACCTCCGACTGTAGAAATTTTACAAGGTGGCTTGGAGGTTTTACAACAGCAGGATTTACGCCCACAGTTAACTAAATTGCATTGTCCTGTGCAAGTGATTTTAGGAAGTCACGATACTTTAGTGCCGGTGGCTGTAGGTGAGCAAATGCTGAATTTAAATCCACGCCTTAGAGTCAGCATTATTAATAGAGCAGGGCATGTACCATTTTTGTCCCATCAAGCAGAATTAATTGCAGTTCTAAAAGAGTTTATGGGGACCACGAATGTTGTTTGACAGGCAGTTGGACAAAATCTGGGTAAAAAGCTCATTTTCTCAAGCCGCCAACACTTACGATGCTGTAGCGGATTTACAAAGAAGGGTAGGGCGGGACTTATTAACTCAAATTATTAGCCACGATTTAATCGGCACGGTGCTCGACGTGGGTTGCG
>CAIQWF010000085.1 GCA_903875455.1 uncultured Pseudomonadota bacterium | reverse complement strand
TCAGGTGGCCGAGTTACAAATTCGTGCCGCTCTATTAAATCGTTTCACTTATCTTGGCACACCCATGACAGTTGCTATAGCATAAAACTGTTTTGGGGTTGGGGAGGCTTGGAACAAATTTGATTTGTGCAACAAAGCCGGATGACGGCGATCATGTTGCTGCTGTATCTGGGCTTGAACAGTCTGAACTGGCTGGCGTTTGAAAAAGTTCCAAGCGGCTTTATCCCTACTCAGGATCAAGGCTATTTTATTACCTATCTGCAATTGCCGGACGCAGCTTCAGTCAGTCGCACCGAGGAAGTGGTGGCACAGGCAAACCGGATGATGAAAGGCACTCCCGGCGTTGCCAATGTTATTGCTTATTCTGGTTGGTCTGTGTTGACCGGTTCATCACAATCGAATGTCGCCACGATGTTTGTCAGACTCAAAAGCTTTGATGTGCGCAAAGGCCATCCTGAAATGTCTGTCGATGCCTTGGTGAAAAAACTGGGGCAGCAACTGGCGCAGATTCCAAATGCCCAGATTAAGGTATTCCCGCCACCGCCGGTGCGCGGCATGAGTTCAGTCGGCGGTTTCAAACTGCAAATTCAGGACCGCTCCAATGCCGGAGCGGCGGAATTGCAGCAGGTGAATACCGACATCATCGGCAAGGCCAATAAATTATCCGGTCTGGTCGGTCTGTTCAGTACTTTTCGTGCTGACGTGCCACAGCTGTTTGTCGATGTCGACCGGATTCGCAGCAAAACCATGGGGGTGCCGCTGAATCAAATCTTTGATACCTTGCAGATTTATCTGGGCTCGCTGTATATCAATGATTTTAATAATTTTGGCCACGCTTATCAGGTGGTGGCACAGGCGGATGCACAATTTCGGATGCAGGCCGATGACATTGCCAAACTGAAAACCCGCAGCGCGGACGGCGGTATCGTGCCATTGGGGTCACTGCTGAAAGTGAAAAATATCACCGGCCCCGACAAAATCACCCGCTACAACATGTATCCGGCGGCAGAAATCAACGGCAGCACTTTGCCGGGTGTCAGTTCCGGGCAGGCGATTAAATTGATGAACGAGTTGCTGGAGAAAGAACTGCCCGCCGGTTTTGATTTTGAATGGACTGAACTGAGCCTGCAACAGATATTGGCCGGCAATGTGGCGTTTTTGGTGTTTCCGCTCAGCGTGGTGTTTGTGTTTCTGGTGCTGGCAGCGCAATACGAAAGCTGGTCGTTGCCGTTCACGATAATCCTGATTGTGCCGATGTGTATTTTGTCCTCAATGGCCGGAGTCTGGATTGCCAACATGGACAATAACATTTTTACCCAGATTGGCTTTATCGTTCTGGTCGGCCTGGCCAGTAAAAACGCCATCTTGATTGTCGAATTTGCCAAACAGCGTCAGCTGCATGGACTGGACCGTTTTGCCGCAGTGATTGATGCCGCGAAAGTGCGGTTACGGCCAATTTTGATGACTTCGTTTGCTTTCATTCTGGGGGTGTTTCCCCTGGTGATTGCGACAGGCGCGGGGGCTGAATCGCGGCGGATATTGGGCACGGCGGTATTCAGCGGCATGATGGGTGTAACTTTCTTCGGGCTGTTATTGACGCCGGTGTTTTATGTGGCAATTCAAGGTTTGATTCAGCGCAAAGCGAGTAAAGCCGCGACTGTGGAGAAAAAATGATGATAAAGCGAGTGCATTATATTTTGCCTTTCATGGCTGCCGGCTTTTTAACGGCCTGTACGGTAGGGCCTGATTATAAAATGCCAGTGACTGAAACCGCAGAAAGCTTTGCCCAAGGCGCACAGCCGGAGTTTTCCAACAGCGCGGTAGAAGCGCTATGGTGGAAATTGTTTCAGGACCAGCAGCTTACAAATCTGGTGGAAGAGACGATAAAACATAATCACGATTTGGCGGCGGCGACTGCCAACTTGCAGGAAGCGCGGGCTTTGTATCTGCAAGCCGAGGTAAACTTAGCCCCTTCTGTCACCAGTCGTGCCAGTTACACCGATCAATTGCGCAGTACCGGCTCCCTGAATAACCGCACCTTTGCGCCGCGCGAGTTAAAACTTTACAGCACCGGTTTTGATGCCGCCTGGGAAGTGGATTTGTTTGGCCGGTCACGGCGTAACCTTGAAGCCAGCAGCGCTGAAGTGGAAATGCAGGAGGCCAATCTCAAAGATGTCGGGGTTAGCCTGATTGCCGAAGTGGCACGCAATTATTTTGCCCTTAGAGGTATGCAAAATCAGTTGGCGGTTTTAAAACAGAATGTCGAAAATCAGCAGCAAACTCTGGAGATCACGCAAGTGAAGGTTAAAAACGGGCGCGGTACGGAACTGGATACTGCCAGAGCCGCAGCGCAACTGGATTCTACTCGCGCCGCCATTCCGACAGCAGAAACCGCAATCAGTCTGGCGATACATCGTTTGAGTGTGCTGACAGGGCAATATCCTAACGCCTTGGCCGAAAAACTGCTGCCAGTTGTGGCGATGCCGAAATTGCCGGAAATTGTGGCGATTGGCAATCCGGCAGATTTATTGCGCCGTCGCCCGGATGTAAAAATGGTGGAGCGGCGATTGGCGGCATCAACCGCGCGGATTGGGGTGGCGACTGCCGATTTGTTTCCGAAAGTGACTTTTGGTGGCGCTATTTCATTGGAGGCCAGCAGTTTGTCGGGATTTGGCGCGGCAGGGGCTTTAGCTTATTCGATGGGGCCGCGTATCAGTTGGGCGGCGTTTGATTTAGGCCGGGTTTATACGCGGATTAAAGTTGCTGATGCCCATGCTGAAGCTGATTTGGCGAGCTATGAACAGACCGTGCTCAATGTTTTGGAGGAAACCGAAAACGCACTGGTCAGTTATAACAGGATTCGGGCAAAGCAGGATTTGCTGGCTGCGGCGGTGAAATCCAGCCTGAAAGCCCATGACTTGGCAAAGTTACGTTTTAATGCCGGAGTGACGGATTTTTTGACGGTACTGGACAGTGAGTCTCGCTTGTTACAACAGCAAAACCAGCTGTCAGAAACCCAAACCGCCACTGCCACTGCCTTGGTTGCAGTCTATAAAGCGCTAGGTGGCGGCTGGGAAGCGTCTAGTCAGGAATAGTTTTGTAGGCTTGTTTTCACAATAAAACTATGATGTTTTTGTTTAGGATGAATCAAGCTAAGGTGCGAAGCGCATGATGCCTTAGCTTATTTCGCTCTGTTTATTGCAATAACACTGCCAAACTAATTAATAGTGATCCCAAGCCGATAGCTAACAAAGTAGTATTGTGATTATCTTCAATACTTTCCCGCAACTGCGCCAATTCGCGGTTATGCGTTGCTAACTGCTGATTCATTTGCGCCGAACCTTCCAGAGCCTGAAATAATAACTGCGGAATTTCAGGGAAACGCGCCGCTAACTCAGGAAATTGCTGCAAGGCCTGTTTGATTTTCGCTTTTGGCCCTAAACGCTCATGAAACCAGTCTTCCAAAAACGGTTTGGCGGTTTGCCACAAATCCAGTTCAGGATAAAGCTGCCGACCCAAGCCTTCAATATTTAATAAAGTTTTTTGCAATAACACTAATTGCGGTTGCACTACCATGTCAAAACGCCGCGCCGTTTGAAACAGGCGTAACAATAACAAACCGAAAGAAATATCTTTCAACGGCTTTTCAAAAATCGGTTCACAGACGCTGCGAATCGCCGCTTCAAACTCTTCTACACGAGTATGCCCAGGCACCCAGCCTGATTCAATGTGCATCTGCGCAACTTTGCGATAATCGCGATTAAAAAAGGCCAGAAAATTTTCGGCCAGATAACGTTGATCAGACGTTGATAAGCTGCCGACGATACCAAAATCCACCGCTAAATATTTGTCCGGTAGTTGCACGAAAATATTGCCGGGGTGCATGTCGGCATGAAAAAAGTTGTCGCGAAATACTTGGGTGAAAAAAATCTCTACGCCGCGTTCTGCCAGTTTTTTGAAATCGGCGTTTCCGGCGCGAAGCTGTTCGATTTCTCCGACGGGAATGCCGTAAATCCGCTCCATCACCATCACTTTGCTGCGGGTGTATTCCCAATGCACTTCGGGAATGTAGAGCGAATCGGAACCCTCAAAATTGCGGCGGATGCTTGAGGCATTGGAAGCTTCCTTGATTAAGTCCAGTTCATCGAGAATAGTTTTTTCAAACTCGGCAACCACTTCCAAAGCCCGTAGCCGTTTGGCATCGTTCCAAAAACGCTCGGCAATTTTTGCCAGCTCATACAACAAACCGACATCGGATTTAATCCGGTCTTCAATGTCTGGCCGCAACACCTTGACGATGACTTTTTCGCCGCTGTGCAAAGTGGCCGTGTGGACTTGCGCAACTGAGGCGGAAGCTAAAGGCAGAGGATCAAATTCAGCAAAAGCCTGATTAATTGGCATATTTAAGGCTTTTTCAATAATCTGTTGCGCGGTTTCACTGGCAAAAGGCGGCACACGGTCTTGCAGCTTCACCAATTCGTCGGCAATATCTTCAGGTAACAAATCTTTGCGAGTAGACAAGGCTTGGCCGAACTTCACATAAATCGGCCCCAAATCTTCCAGAGTTTTGCGAATCCGCACGCCACGTGGTTCCGAAGGTTTGCGAAACCAATAATTAGGCGAAAAATACGCCAGATGACGAATCGGGCGGAACAAATGGGTTTTCAACACGATTTCGTCTAAACCGTGAAACATCATCACCCAGTTAATGTGGACGAGGCGGAATAAAATTTTGGGACGTATCACTCTGTTTCCTTGTTGAGTTGAGTTTGTAAGCGGGTAACGTGGGCGGCGAGGCGGTCATAGTCCATGCGTAAATCATCTACTTGTCGGTAAAAAATATCAGCTTCCGGTTTGGCCGGTAAATCGCGGGTTTCTTCCTGCAAAAATTCGGTGGTGTTGAGTTTGAAGGTTTCGATGGTTTCTTCGGTCCAGCTTTTGCCGCTGCGGAATAATTGTCCCACGCTGTGCGCAAAGGTTTCACCTGTGTATAAGGCTAATTTTTTTTCCAGATTAATGTCGAGCTTATCAAACAAGGTTTGAAATTTACGCCCGACTTCCATATCGCCGCTGATATTCACTTCACCTTTATAAATTGAACGCATCGGTGTTTTTGATAGGCCCATTAAACCTAAAGCAGCAAGTGAACCGCTGATGGTGGTATCCACTTCGCCGACAAAATTTTCCAGACATTGAATGCTGCTTTCAGTCGGACAAAGATATAAAGTTTCGTTAAATGGCTCAATGGTGATGGCGATGACTTTTCCGGTTAAGGGCGTTAAAAATTGCCCGGCGTTGTCGTCCAGGTAAATGTAGTGATTAATCGCGCTTTCTAATGCGCTGATGAAGAGGGGTTTGATTATCATCTGGAATTATTTAGTGAGTTTATCTTTAAGATACTTGTGTCGACAAGTAGCTAGTTAATTCGTTTAAGCCAATATCCAGGACAACTGCGATGATGCGCAAAAGCCGTAATTTGTAAGCTATTGCAATAACGCCCGTGCTTTTTTGGCAACTTCTTCACCTGAAATGCTTTGCACTTCTCCCGCATCAAAACGGGCGGCGCGTTGGGCGGATTCCATTGTCCATAAAGTTTCAAATTCGGATTCTGAAATGTCTTCAAGGCTTAATAACAGACGTTGTATCAAAGAGGTTCTGTCTTGAATTGGAAGGGCAAATATTTCTGTTTCAAGTTGTGTAAGAGTCATCATATTTTTATCTCCTTTTGTTGATTGTGATGGGTTTCGTTGTCACTCTACCCATCCTACCGAGCTGGGATGATAAGGGTCTTTTTTAAATTGCAGATAAGCTTGCTTCGCTTGGGATTTTATTGAGTTCGGCAAAAGCACAAACAAAGCCCTAAACTTTTCGCTGGTGCGTGAAATCATAACGCATCCAAATTGAGAATCTGCGTTTTTCCTTGTTGGTATTCGTTTAAAGCTTCGTCAGCTAATTCCGCTAATAAATCTTCAGATTCAGCAAAAAGCGTGTCCCATTTTTTCTCAGCTAATAATTCTTCAATTATCCATTTTGCCAAAATATTTTGCTGTAATTCGGGTAATTGGGAAGCTTGGGAAAATGCCTTTTCGAGTAGTTGAGTCATGTTTTAACTCCCGTAAAAACTTATAGTTGAGTTGATGCAATGGATTTCGTTGTTACTTTACTTATTCCGCTGATGCTGGGTTACGCTTTTTTACTTCGTAAAAACGGCTAACCCTGCCTACTCGCTACAAGCTAACTTCCGATTCTCCATTCTGGTGCAACCCAATTACTTTCCCAGTTTAGCGGTTCTGACAACGCTTCTATTTGTGCCCACTCTCGAAAATACGCATTCACTATATCTTGATTATCTATAACAAGAGCATTTTCAAAAGATGCTGTAGCATTTTTTGTAAAATTAAAAGAGCCTGTCCACACTTGATAAGGTTGCCATTGATATTGCCAATCATCACCTATTTTTTTTCCTTTACAGAATAAAACAAATTTATGGTGGCTTCGTGGAAAAGCAGGATTTTTATCTGAATTATAATTGCCGACACACCTAATAGATTCAATTGTGCTGTCACCACAATAAGACATCGAATAAAGCTGAGTTTTTAGAGTCTTTAAAATATCATCATAACGAGACAATCCATCAGGTAGTTTTGAATAAAGCCCTCGTAATTGTTTTTTCCATGGATTATTTGAATCCATATCAGGTCTTAAAAAATCTTCTTTCTGAACTACAATAGCAACCGCTCTTTTTTTAGATAATGCTTCAAGGATTGGTTTGCTTGTTATCCATGCTACACAACCGACAACAATATCTGCCTCTTCTATCTTATTGATAAGCTCTTGCTCAAGATTTTTAAAATATACATTAATATTCCCACCGTTTGACGTTACACCGAAATCCTCTTGAAAATATTCGGACTTATAGTCGTCGCTCTCTATTTTAACTTCATGTAAATTCATTTTCCCTGCATTCCCATCATTAGATTTGCAAAACAAAACATTAAGGTAGACAAAAAAGCGTGCCTGCCCTGCAACTTAAGCAACCAACCGAACATGCGGAATTTCAAACTCTTTCACTAGCCGGATTTGCTTAGGCAACAACGAAAGCACCGCAAGCGTTTTTCCAGTAAAACTCACAAACTCAACTTCATAACCTGCACTATTTTTATGCACCAACACAACAGTTCCTATATCACCTTGCTCTAAATGATATTCAGGCAAATCCACTGTCAATACCACTGTATCAAGTTCATCAATCATTTTTGTTCTCCTGCGGATAAGCTGTCACAAAATACGGCACGGTTTCGCCCTGCTCAATAAACCAAACTGTACGAATATAAACGCTGCGCTGTTTAGGTGTTGTAAGCTTCCCGTCCACAACATAACGTATTCCAAAAGGCGATTCTTCAGTTTTAACGACATCATAGTTTTTGGCTATTTCTTGCAAGCCGCGTTGTAACTCATGCCAATTATCTAGTGAAAAGCCTTGTCCTAGAAAAAACCTAGCTTTACTACCTCCAGTCGAATGGGTTGAGCAAAGCAAATAGTGCGTCAGTTTCTTTGAAGGGATAATCGCTGTTTGGAAGTTGGGAAGGTACATTTTGCTGCTAATCAGCATCAAACAAATATCTTCTGAAAATCCAGTTAAAACTTATAACCCCGATGCACAGCCACAATTCCTTGTGTCATGTTGAAATATTCGCAGCGGTCAAAACCGGCCTTTTCCATCATGGCCTTTAACTCATCCTGTTTCGGGTGCATCCGAATAGACTCAGCCAAATAACGGTAGCTGTCTTCATCTTTTGCAACGACTGCACCGATTTTTGGCAGCAATTTGAACGAGTAAAAATCATAGACTTTTTCAGTCACAGGATCAGTTGGATGGGAAAACTCCAATACGATAACCCGTCCGCCCGGTTTTAACACCCGCAACATGGAACGCAATGCCGCATCTTTATCGGTGACATTGCGCAAACCAAAACCGATACAGACACAATCGAAAGTGTTATCGGCAAATGGCAAACATTCCGCGTTCACCTGCGCATAACGGATATTGCCCGCCAAGCCTTTGTCAATCAGGCGGTCGCGGCCGGTGCGCAACATGGCGGCGTTAATATCAGCCAACACCACTTCGCCTTTGTCACCGACCCTTTTTTCAAACAGCATGGTTAAATCGCCGGTGCCGCCAGCTAAATCCAGCACTCTTTCACCCGCGCGGACATTGCTTAACTGAATGGCGACGCGCTTCCAGATTCGATGAATTCCCAGAGACATTAAGTCGTTCATGATGTCATATTGACTGGCAACGGAGTCAAAAACTCCGCGCACCAGTTTGACTTTTTCTTTTGCGTCAACAGTTTTAAAGCCAAAGTGGGTTGTATTTTCGGTTGTCATACGATTTACCTAAAAAAGTTTTGCCTTAGTGATGGCAAGATGATGTGTGTTGATGAGCTGCGGCTTTTGCGTCGTTCAGATAAGCCGCCCAGAGTGTTTCGTATTCCGCGCCCAATTTATACAGCAGTTCCCAGGTGTAAATACCGCTGTCGTGTCCATCGCTAAAAACCGGGATGATGGCGTAATTACCGACGGGTTTGATGTCGGTGATGCTGACGTTTTCTTTGCCAATCGGCAATTGTCCTCCTTCGCCGCCATGTCCAACAGCTTCTGCTGATTGGCTGTAAACGCGCAGATATTCACAGGGCAATTTAAAGTTGCTGCCATCGGCAAAGCTGATTTCCAGAATGTTGGAAACCTGATGCAGTTTGATTTCAGTGGGTTGGCAGTTTATGGGTTGAGTTGTGAGGCGCATATAGAATATTCAGAAGTGGTTAGGGAAAAAAACGATAAATCTCTTTTCTATGTAGAAATCTAACCAGCACAATAGTATCGCCTGGGATTGCAAAACCTAAGCGATAATCACCTACTCGAATACGATAAAAGTTTTCATAGCCTTTTAGTTTTTTAACGGAGGTTAAATCTGAAATAGTTTTACTCCGTTCCATGGCTTGAATCAGAACCGCTATTTTAACTCTAACATCTTTAGGAACGGATTTTAAGTCTTTGATAAAAGTCTCTTTAACTTCAATCTGCATACAAAGCTTGATTAAGTTCGTCTATTGAAACAGATTGACTGGAAAGCCCTTCCTCTATCGCTTTGGCAAAGGCAAAATCTTCTTTTTCATTGTCAACATCTGCAATTGAAATAGTAATATCCTTATTTTTGAACAAAAGCTTGATGGATTCTAAAAAGTCAGAATCAAGTTCATTGGTATTGAGTGTGTAATTAATTTGCATGGTTGTATGATTCCCGGAAAAGAAAACTACAAAATATACCGACTCAAATCTTCGTCATCTGCAAACTCGGTCAAATGTGCATCCACATAATCGGCATCAATCACCACATCTTTTTCTATCGCATCCGGGGCAGAAAACGAAATATCCCGTAACAGCCGTTCCAAAATCGTATATAAACGCCGTGCGCCAATATTTTCCGTGGTTTCATTCACTTGCCAGCCTAATTCGGCAATCCGTTTAATTCCGTCTTTGGTAAAGGAAAGACTAACGCCTTCGGTTGCCAACAACGCCTGATATTGTTCGGTTAAAGACGCATTCGGTTCGGTTAAAATTCGTTCAAAATCGCCGGCGGTTAAAGAATCCAGTTCCACCCGAATTGGGAAACGGCCTTGCAGTTCAGGAATTAAATCTGAAGGTTTGGTTAAATGAAACGCACCGGAAGCAATGAATAAAATATGATCAGTTTTAATCATCCCAAATTTGGTGCTGACCGTGCTGCCTTCAACTAACGGCAATAAATCCCGCTGCACACCTTCGCGTGAGACTTCACCGCCACCGCCGCCCAGTTCTGAACGTTTGCAGATTTTGTCGATTTCATCCAGAAACACAATGCCGTTTTGCTCAACCGCATCAATCGCCCGTTGTTTAATGTCGTCTTCATTGACGAGTTTCGAGGCTTCCTCCTCTTGCAACACTTTCAACGCATCTTTGACTTTCATTTTTCGTGATTTAGTGCGCTCCCTGCCCATGTTTTGAAACATACCCTGCAATTGCTGGGTCATTTCTTCCATGCCGGGCGGAGCCATAATTTCCACGCCTATCGGCGAGCTGACATCAATTTCAATTTGTTTGTCGTCCAGTTCGCCTTCACGCAGTTTTTTACGCATTTTTTGCCGGGTCGCACTTTCGGATTCAGACAACATTCCGCTGGAAGCCGAGGGTAACAAAATATCCAGCACCGCTTCTTCTGCTGCATCCGCTGCCCGATTCTGGACTTTTGCCATTTCCTCGATGCGGGTCATTTTCACAGCCATGTCAGTCAAATCGCGGATAATCGAATCGACATCCCGGCCGACATAACCCACCTCGGTAAATTTGGTGGCTTCAATTTTGATAAACGGCGCATTGGCCAATCGCGCCAAACGCCGGGCGATTTCAGTTTTACCCACCCCGGTAGGGCCGATCATCAAAATATTTTTCGGGGTGATTTCGTTTTTCAAATCGCCGGTGACTTGCGCTCTGCGCCAGCGGTTTCGCAACGCAATCGCCACCGAACGTTTGGCATTATCCTGACCGATGATATGTTTATCTAGCTCACTGACAATTTCTCTGGGGGTCATTTGACTCATAGCATTACTCTTCTTTAGGCTCGGCATCAAGTTCTTCAATGCGCAAATTATGATTGGTATAAATACAAACATCGGCGGCGATATTCAGGGATTTTTCCACAATTTCCCGCGCACTCAATTCGGTGTTTTCATACAAAGCCCGTGCCGCCGATTGGGCATACATGCCGCCTGAACCGATGGCGATTAAATCCTGTTCCGGTTCAATCACATCGCCGGTGCCGGAAATAACAAAGGTGACTTTGGCGTCGGCAATAATCAGCAAGGCTTCCAGTTTGCGCAAGGCTCTATCGGTGCGCCAGTCTTTGGCCATTTCCACAGCGGCACGGGTTAAATTGCCGCGATGTTTTTCCAGCTTGCCTTCAAAGTGTTCAAACAAAGTGAAAGCGTCGGCGGTGGCGCCGGCAAAACCTGCAATAACCTGATCGTGATAAAGTCTGCGCACCTTGCGGGCGTTACCTTTCATCACGGTGCTGCCTAATGTAACCTGACCGTCGCCACCAATGACTACTTTATCGCCGCGACGCACTGAAAGAATGGTTGTACCTCTAAACACGTTGTTCCCTACTTGCAAAACCTAAAAACGGGAATTTTACATGGTATGCGCTTAAAGCGGGAAAATTTATTAGCCAGTTAAAGTCAGAGGCAGTGGATTTTAGATATAGCCAACGCAGCATAAAATGGTTGCCGTTCATGGTGAGCCTGTCGAGCCATAACAGCACTTCGACAAGCTCGGGGCGAACGGGGTTTTATATTCGCCAATCAATTTAGAGTGTGTTAGCTATAACAACGAAAGTTGCCGTTATTTTTTGGCAAGAAGGCAAGCAGGGCGTTTTTCTGCGCCTGAAGGTAAAGATTTGATGTCAGAGATAATCCAGCTTTTCAAATCCTGCCATACCAGCGAGGCTTGTAAATCGTGGAGCAACAAGTGATAACCGTTTTTATAACAGCCGATCATTTTCTGTTCTTTGTCTTGTCGCAACAAATTATTAATGAAATGCGCGGTTGGCTCTAACGGGATTAGCTCATCCTTTTCACCATACAACAGCAAGGTTTTAATATTTAAACTTTCAGCTTTTGCCATTGCTTCGTCCATTAAATCGGTTAAGCCATGCACCGCTTCCACCCGGGTTTCCTTGATGACCAGCGGATCACGACCTAAAGCCCGTAACCGTTCAATGTTGTCAGAGGCCACCACCCCAACGCTTTCGCCTGTCAGAGTTAGCCAGGGCATAGTGTATGACAGCAGCCACAACAATGAGGTTTGATACCAGGGCATGAATTCACGTGACCACAGTGCCGGTGCAGCCAGAATAATCCCCGCCACCTGTGGCATTTTCATCCCGGCAGCGGTAACAATAATCACCGCTCCGCCCATGCTTTCTCCCAACAGATAAATCGGCACATTGGGATGCTTTTCTGCTATCAGCTGAGTAAAAAGATTCAAATCCTCGCTATAGGTTTGATGGCCTGCCCAAAGCCCGCGATTTTCAGAGCCGCCAAAGCCGCGCATATCATAAGCATAAGAGGCAATATTCTGTTTTTGAAAATATTCGGCTGGTTTCTGAAAAAAAGAACTGTAATCATTAAAACCATGCAGGGCGATAATCACTGCCGCCGGATTTTTTGATGCTGGTAACCATTGCCGCAAGGGGAGTTTTACCCGGTCTGCGGTGACAAATTCCTGCTCCTTGATTTCCCCCTGATAGATTTTCGCCCCTTGTGGATGAATGACTGGCATACATCCAGTAACAAGGGTTGCAGCGAAAAAAAACAGGATTTGCACAGATTTTTTACGTTTCAGCATGTTTTTTTATTCACCTTCAGGTTTGAAAGGCGTTTTTTATCCAGTTCAAACCAGTTTTGCCGGAAATGGCGACCACATCAAAGCGCACGGTATTTTTTACCGAGTTTTCAGCCAAATAGTATTGGGTTGCAGCAATAATTTTCGCCCGTTTTTTGGCGGTGACACTGGCGATTGCTCCGCCAAACGCCTCGGATTTACGAAATCTGACTTCCACAATTACCAAGACCTGCTGATCTAACATCACCAAATCCAGCTCTCCTTGTTTGCAGCGAAAATTTCTGCACACAGGGATTAAGCCTTTCGAGAGCAAAAAATCAAAAGCCTGTTGCTCTGCTTCTGCGCCAGAAAACAAATGCGGCGCAGATATGGGCTGAAACAGCGACAATGCCAAAACCGTCTACCGTTGTGAGTCTATGCTATCTTCGGTTTTTGGCAACTCAGGCAAGGCCGCTTTAGTTTTTTTATTGGTCTTGGCTGGCGAGTCTGGCTGATTTTCATCACTTGACACAGCAGGGCTTTCGCTGGAGGAATCGGCTATTTTCGGCACGCCGTTTACAAATTTGGCGCACTGCAATTCGCGGGTAATCCGGTTTTCACTATCCAGCTTCAACTTTCCGGTTGCGCCCTCATAAGGCTGTGTTTTCAAGTGGTTTAAATGCTCAATCAAATTATAAGCATCTATACCCATCGGCAATAACCGCAAATAGCTGGGCGATAAGTCCTCCCAACTGCCTCGCAGCCCTGCCTTACTCAATGCCCCGCCATAAACCTGACTAAAGACCCAAGGCACATCACAAAAAACAACGCCATCAAGGTTTTTGTCACGGCCGGCATCGCTATCACCCAAGTAAATTTGTGAAGTCGCATAAACAGGCAGCTGTGCTGTGGTTTTATTTTTATGCAGCTGCGGATAAAGGGAGCGTGCCGGTTTGGCATAAGCGTTGATAATAAGCGCATCAACCAGATTTTCTTCTCCAGCCTGCTTTGCAACATTTTGGCTAGTCAAGGCAAAGTCAGTTTTACTGTCATCATAAGTCTGGGTATTAACGCTATTACCGCCCAGCTTTTGCCAGTTGTCGGTCAAATAAGTTGCAAAACGTTTGCCCTGTTCACTTTTAGGTACTAAAAACAGTGCGTTTTGGTGGCCGTCATCTCTGGCTTTCTGGGTGATTTGCCCGGCATCATCAATAGGGCTAAGCGCGAACTGATAAAGTTTGGGAGCGCTTAATCCTTCAACGTGATTTAATGCCAACACCGGAATACTCAACTCGGCAGTGCTGACTAAAGCCTTGATATCTTTTTTATCCAGCGGCCCAACCACCAGCTTGGCACCGTCTTTAACCGCCTGTTGATACAGTTTGTCGGCACTGTCTTTTTGGCTGTCATAAAAGCGGATTTCGCTATGCGTCATGCCATTTTTTTTCGCCAGCTTATAAGCACTCAGAAAGCCTTTCTTAATCACTGCGGCAGGTGCGGCATAAGCGCCTGACTCTGGCAAAATCACGGCAATCAATGGCGACTGTGCCAGGTTATGCTGGTAAGTTTTCAGATAATCGGTTAAAAAAGCTGAACTAGCTGGATGCGTAGGGTATAACTTTTGCCATTTGGCAATATTATCGGCAAGGCTCTCTTCGTCCTGCTTAAAGACTTGAGCCAATGCCAACCAGCCATTCAAAGGTGGTTTGGCCAATGGTTGCTTAAGTTGCAGTTCTTCAGCCGATAAGCTGTTCAAGGCCGATAATATCTGCTCGTAATGCTTGCTACGCTGTTTTGCCGATTGAATTAACGATTCGCTATTAATCAGGGTTTGGGCACTTTGAATGGCATCACCGGTTAAAGAATAAGCAAAGGCCAGTGATTGAGAGTAAGCTATTCGGGTCTGGTTGTTCAAAGTCTCTGGCTGCACCGCTTTTAATTTGGTCAGCGCTATTTCAGCATTGCCCTGGCTTAACTCGATTTGTGCCTGCAATAAGCCAAGATGATTCAGCTGTTCCCTATCAAGCTCATTAGAGTTAATCATACTAAGATACTGCCGGGCTTGCTTGACATCATTGGCTCTAAGCAACGCATCAGCGCTCAGCAGGCGATAGTAATCCTGCTCATCCGACTTTACCTCGGCCAGTTGTTTATAGATAACCGCCGCCTCTTTGTTTTGCCCGCTTTGAATCAGGGCCTGTGCCTGAGCCATTTCAGAACCGTGCCGGGGGGGCATAATAAATGAGCAGCCGGAAAGCCCACTCAAACTAAATACGAATAAAATTAAATAACGGCGAATCATGATGATGGTCGAGCCTTACGCTAAATAGTCAAAAGAGAAAATTGAATGCTTGAAAGTTACGGTAAATTATACGTTGTTGCAACGCCAATAGGTAATCTGGCGGATTTTAGCCAGCGGGGTATTGAAGTTTTGCAGCATGTGGATTTGATTGCAGCGGAAGATACCCGCCATGTCACGATGTTACTCCAGCATTATGGAATTGTGAATAAGCTGATTTCACTGCATCAGCATAATGAAGAAAAAGCCGCGCCGGAACTGGTGGAAAAACTCAAACAGGGAGATTCTATCGCACTGGTTTCAGACGCAGGAACGCCTTTATTAAGTGATCCTGGAATGCCGCTGGTGAAACTGGCGAAAGACAGCGGCATTACCGTACATCCGATTCCCGGTGCTTGTGCGTTGATTGCGGCGTTGTCGGCCTCCGGTTTGCCGGTGACGCGCTTTTGTTTTGAAGGTTTTCTGCCGCGCACTTCTTCGGCACGGAAAAGTTTTTTTGCCGAACGGTTAAATCTGGAGGCGACTTGGGTATTTTATGAGTCCTGCCACCGGATTCTAGCCACTTTTGAAGATATGGCGGAAATTTTACCGTTAGACCGGCAAATCGTGGTCGCCAGAGAAATCACCAAGCTGCACGAAACCATCGTCAAAGACAGTCTGGAAAATCTGCTGGCTTTGATTCGCGCAGACAGCAATATGCGCCGTGGTGAGTTTGTGGTGATTGTGGACGGCGCAACCCTTGATAAAACACCGCAACTGGTTAGCGCAGAACAAATCCGCTTGCTGCAAATTCTGCTGAAAGAATGTTCGCTGAAAACTGCGGTGGCATTAGCCGTTGAGATCAGCGGAGGGCAAAAAAAACTGCTCTATCAGGCGGCGCTGGAATTGATGAAAACAGCAGAACTTTCAGAATAGTTTTTGTTTTTACTTTATGATTTGCGCTTTTTTTATTGTTTGGACTGCTCCGCATGGAATTTATCGATTTTTTGTTACATTTTTTGAAAGACCCGCTCACCGTGTTGCAACAGTTTCTCAGTGTTTACGATACCCTGACTTATCTGATTTTGGCGTTGATTATTTTTGTTGAAACCGGCTTGATTGTGATGCCATTGTTGCCGGGGGATTCCTTATTGTTTGCTACCGGCTTGCTGGCTGCTTCCACTGGAAAACTCGATATTCAACTGATTATTCCGCTGCTGATTAGCGCGGCGTTGCTGGGCGATAACGTCAATTATTATGTCGGCAAAAATTTCAGCCGCTACATCAAGGTCAAAGAACGGATTCTGTTTTTCAAACATGAATATTTAGTGCAAACCGAAAGTTTTTATCAGCAGCACGGCGGCAAAGCGGTGATTATTGCCCGCTTTATCCCGATTGTCAGAACTGTTGCTCCGTTTGTTGCTGGAGCCGGCAACATGAAATATGGCAAATATTTGCTGTTTTGCCTGCTCGGTGCCACTTTGTGGGTGTCCAGTATCACTTTGACTGGCTACTTTTTAGGTTCAAATGACTGGGTAAAACATCACTTTGAAAAAATCGTGCTGAGCATTGTGTTTATCTCGTTTTTGCCAATTATCGGACAATTTATCAAAACAAAATTCAAATAACCTTGGATTTCTGTTGCGAAAATTGTAGTTCCACCCTGGGCAAAAATCGCTTACAATAAAAATTAGAGTTTTCTAATATTTCTCTTCTAGTCGGAGATTTCTGATGATTTTCAAACAATTATTTGATGCAGATACTTGCACGTATACCTATCTGATTGGCTGCGAATTTAGCCAAAAAGCCATTTTGATTGATACGGTTGCATCCCAGCTTGATATCTATCTGGCTTTGCTGGAGCAGCTGGATTTAACTTTGATTTACACGCTGGAAACCCATGTTCATGCTGACCATGTAACCGCCGCCAGTTTATTGCGGGAAAAAGTCGGCAGCAAAAGCGTAGTTCACCGCGATGCCGGCGCGGCCTGTGCTGATTTAATGGTGACAGACGGGGTTGATCTGCAAATCGGTGAAATAGAAATCAAGGTTTTACACACGCCCGGACATACCAGCGGCTGTGTTTCCTATTTGCTTGATGACCGGGTTTTTACCGGCGACTGCCTGTTAATCAATGGCTGTGGCCGTACCGATTTTCAACAGGGCGATGCCGCAACCATGTACCGCAGTATTTTCCAAAAGTTATTTACACTGCCGCCGGATACCCTGGTTTATCCGGGGCATGATTACAAAGGCTACACGGTTTCCACGATTAAACAGGAAATGGCGCTAAACGCTCGCTTGGGAGGAAATAAAACCGAACCTGAATTTATCGACATCATGGCAAATCTTAACCTGCCTTATCCCAAATATATTGATGAAGCCTTGCCCGCCAATCAAGCCTGCGGCAAATCGCAATCCGACTTTTTGCAACAAGGTTAGTGATGTTGTTTTTGTTAGCGGCACTCGCCATTTTAATCGGGATTTTGTTGGGGCTGTTAGGCGGAGGCGGGTCTATTTTGACTGTGCCGGTCTTGGTTTATCTTGCCGGGTTATCAACCAAATCCGCAATTGTCACATCTTTGGTAGTAGTCTGTATTACCAGTCTGATTGCAGTGGTGAATCATGCCAAAGCGGGAAGGGTGTGCTGGAAAACCGGCATTACTTTTGGGCTGGCAGGAATGGCTGGGGCATTTATTGGCGGACGAATGGCTGCTTATATTCCCGACCCAATTTTATTAGTGCTGTTTGCCGGCATTATGTTGGCAGCATCATTGGCGATGATACGCAACAAAAAGGGTAAAGAGTCTACCCGTCAAGTAGGTGAGCCGTTATGTCCGCAAAATTTGCCGGTGGCCGCAATTTTGTTTGATGGCTTGCTGGTGGGATTGATTACCGGTTTGGTCGGAGTAGGGGGCGGTTTTTTACTGGTTCCGGCACTTAATTATCTGGCTGGATTGCCGATGCACGCAGCTATTGGCACTTCGCTTTTTATTATTGTGATACAGGCGATTGCAGCATTGGCAGGCCATGCCAGTCATCTTGAAATTGATTTGCAGTTGACTGGGTTAGTGACCGGTTGCGCAATTATTGGCAGTTTTATCGGTTCGCAATTATCTGGAAAAATCAGTAGTGCCTATTTAAAACGCGGATTTGGAGTGTTTGTCTTTTTGTTGGGAAGTTTTTTACTTTACAAGGAAATCAACCCGCAAATTATCAGCCAGATTCAGCAACTATTGCTTGATCGGCGCGAATTTATTCTGGGGGCGCTGAGTTTGTTGTTGGTGTTAAGTCTTTATCGGCTGTGGGCATGGCTGCATTCTGGTGATAATCTCAACCAGAAGGAGAAGGGTGACATTGAATCGACCGCACAATGTCAGGCTCCTTTTATTGATGAGAAGAAGTGAATCTACCTTTGGGACATTAAAACTAACAAGTTAATAGAAATAACTTGAGTGATGCGAGCGCCTAGTTTTTATGCTGAAAAAGACGAGCCACAACCGCAAGTTGTGGTCGCATTCGGGTTGCGAATTACAAACTGGGCTCCTGAAACATCTTCTTTATAATCAATTTCGGCGCCGTTTAGATATTGAATGCTCATTGAATCAATAAGCACGGTTACGCCGTTTTTTTCAACGCAAGTGTCATCTTCATTTACTTCTTCATCAAAAGTAAAACCATACTGAAAACCGGAACAGCCGCCGCCGGAAACATAAACGCGCAGTTTTAAATTGTCGTTACCTTCATCTGCGATTAACTCGCTCACTTTGTTTGCAGCACTGTCAGAAAAAATAATTGGATTGCTCATTTTTTATTCCTTAAAATCATAGGTCATGGAGTTTTTGAGAGTATGACTATCCCTAGCTTTTTAGTCAAGATTGTCAGTAATCATCTTTGCGCTACAGCGTGTTTAACGTTATAAAAAGTCTGTGATTAGCGTTAAAAAAAGATATTGACTGAAAATAAGCTTGACGAAAAAAATAAGCTCTGTATAATGCGCATCTCTTTCGCAGTTGCCGCTTCTGCAAAGAGGTAAAGTTAAAAAAATATTTGAAAATAATGTTGACAAATAATTTTAACGATGTAGAATGTGCGGCTCACTTCGATGATGTCGAGGCTGACAAAAAAAGCTCTTTAACAAACTAATCGAAATAATTTGTGTGAGTGCTTGTAGCGGATATTAAGCTGTTAAATAAATATTCGACACAAGACTTAAACAAAAACTTAAATTCATTTAAGCAAAGTTTATTCTGTAGTCGAGCCAAGATTTTAGTTGTTTTATCTAAATAAAACACAAAAGCATTTTTAAACTGAAGAGTTTGATCATGGCTCAGATTGAACGCTGG